>JBCDBC010000451.1:0-5057 GCA_039184535.1 Bacteroidota bacterium
AGGATTCTTAGCCGCCAGGAAGGGAATGGAGGCTAAGAATCCTGACTGGATAAAATCTATCCCTTTCTCCTCAACTAAATAAGTAGGGAACCATGTTAAGAAAAAAATAAATATAGAGCCTATGCAAAACTGCCCCAGATAAATGCCCCACAACTTTCTGTAAATAAATGCTTGCCTTAATTCTTGCCATGTCCATTTCTTTGGCGTTTCATCCGTTTTTGGGGATGGTTCACTTGACTGGCTTCCACTTATAGGATCTCTGTAAGCAACATACCAGATTAAGGCCCAGACTATGCCAATACAACCTGTAACTATAAACAGTCCTCTCCAACCTAAAGCATCCTGAATGAGAATTAACACAGGTGTTAAAAAGGCTAGTCCAATGAACTGTCCTGAGGTATAGACAGCTATGGCAGAAGCTCGTTCCTCCTCAGGAAACCATGCGGTAGCTATCTTATTATTACAAGGATAGGAGGGAGCTTCAAATAAACCCACCGCTGTTCTAAGTCCGACTAAGGCCCCAAGAGAGTTCACCACAGCCTGGAAAAGGGTAGCTAAAGACCAGAAAAAGAGCATGAAGGGATAAAGGATTCGAGGTTTTACAAGGTCTACTAATAGCCCTCCAGGAATCTGAAGAAAGGAATAGGTCCAGGCAAAGGCAGAGAAAACTAATCCTATTTGGATAGGAGTTAGAGATAAGTCTTCTGAAATAGCAGAGGCTGCAACAGAGATATTACTCCTATCCATATAGTTAATAACTACTGTTAGAAATAATAAGCCCAAAATCTGGTATCGATGCCGCTGTTTAGCTACTGCCATACATTCGTGTTTAACTGTCTACCACTCTGCCACGGAGCCATCTTCATTTCTCCAAGTAGGGTTCTGCCACTGGTGTCCTGTTTTAGCGGCAGACCTAACTTTCTCCTCAGAAATATTAATCCCCAAGCCTGGACTATCTAATAATTTGACAAATCCATCTTCAATCCTAAAAACTTCTGGATCTTCGAGGTAATCTGTTAGCTCTACTTCCTCAGCATAATGGATCCCTAAGCTTGTTTCCTGAATCAATGCGTTTATGCAGGAAAAATCTATTTGGAGGGCCGCAGCTAAAGAAATAGGACCAAGTGGACAATGGGGAGCAATGGCAACATCATAGGCTTCTGCTACACCGGCTATGCGCTTTACCTCTGATATGCCTCCTGCATGGCTTAGGTCAGGCTGAAGGATGTCCACCAGCCCTTCAGCTAAAAGTCTCTTTACATCCCAGCGAGAATATAAACGCTCACCTGTTGCAATCGGAATGGAGGTATAAGATTGCAAAATTGACAGGACTTCATAGTTTTCCGATAAAACAGGTTCTTCAAGAAAATAAGGATCATAGGGCTCTAATGCTTTTGCCATCCTCTTAACCGTCCCTTTGTGGACTCGTCCATGAAAATCTACTCCGATCGGATAGTCATCTCCTATTGCCTTACGGACCACTTTTACTCTTTCTGCTGCCTCTTTTACCTTGCTTGGGCTGTCAATCCAGTACAATTGATCAGTAACCAACATTTTGACTGCCTTGAAGCCTTTTTTGATCCTTTCTTCTCCAGCCTTAGCTAATTCTTCCAGAGAATGGCCATGAACCCAACCATAAATCTTCACTTTATCTCTGACTGCACCTCCTAGTAACTCATATACTGGTACTCCAAGCGCTTTTCCCTTTATATCCCACAGTGCCTGATCTATTCCTGCCAATGCACTCATTAAAACAGGTCCTCCCCTGTAGAATCCTCCACGGTAAATTAGCTGCCAAAAATCCCCAATTCTGTTCGCAGGATGCCCCAATAAAAAGGAACTCATTTCTTTGATAGCCATTTCTACCGTAGCTGCCTTCCCCTCAACTACCGGCTCTCCCCAACCTACTAGGCCACTGCGAGTGGTGAGCTTAAGGAATAACCACCTGGGAGGCACCTTAAAAGTCTCAATATTAATTATCTCTAATCCTTGAGTATCCATTGTAGTAGATTTTGTAATGGCTAGATGGAGAATATGCTACACATAGGTTCAGCATTCGTAACCAGCTTATACTGACCGTATATTTTGAATCATATCTAGGGTCTGTTTACAGGTATCAGTAATCCATCCCCAGTTTCGCTTGGCAATCACTTCTTTGGGAAACAGTTTGGAGCCCATACCTACACAGGATGCACCTGCCTCAAACCATGCTTTCAGGTTTTCTTCTGTTGGAGCCACTCCTCCTGTAGGCATCATCATACTCCAGGGTTGGGGACCTTTCACTGCCCTAATAAAAGAAGGTCCTCCCAACGTAGCGCCTGGAAAAACCTTCACGATCTCAGCTCCCAAAGACTCTGCCTCCGAAATCTCTGAGACAGTTCCGCAGCCCGGAGACCACATGATCTTTCTCCTATTACAAATAGGCGCCATCTCTGGGTTTAGGATGGGAGAAAGGACAAAGTTAGCTCCCAACTGTATATAAAGAGCCGTTGTGGCGGCATCTACCACAGAACCCACCCCTAGTATCAATTCCGGAGTTTCTTGCTCAGCCCATTTCACTAACTCCCCAAAAACCTCATGAGCGAAGTCTCCACGATTTGTAAACTCAAAAAGCTTCACTCCTCCTTCATAACAGGCTTTCAACACTTCTTTGGTTACTTCTATATCAGGATGATAGAATAAAGGGAGCATGCCCGTATCCAGTAAACTTTGGACCACCTGAAGTCTTATAAATCTGGCCATGATTACGTTTTTATCTTGATACTCTTCCTGAGGCGTCTCCCGTCATTAGTTTTTCTACCTCCTCAACTGATACGCTATTATAGTCTCCATAAATACTGTGCTTTAGGCAAGAAGCTGCCACAGCGAAATTCAGGGCTCTTTGGTCATCTTCCGGGTAGGTTAGCAAGCCATAAATCAGTCCTCCCATGAAAGAGTCCCCTCCCCCTACCCTATCTACTATATGTGTCATCTGGTAAGTAGGGGCCTGAAATAATTCTTTCCCATCCCATAGGACTCCCGACCAACTATTATGGGAAGCTGAAATGGAGCCTCTAAGGGTAATGATGATCTTTTTTGCTCTGGGGAACTTAGTCATAAGTTGCTTTCCCACAGATTCATAGGCAGCAGCATGAACTGAACCTCCCTGGGTTACATCTACTCCTTCAGGATGAATTCCGAACACCTTCTCTGCATCTTCCTCATTCCCCAGGATGATATCACAAGCAGCTACCAGATCTTCCATTACCTCATGCGGCTGCTTTCCATACTTCCAGAGTTTCTTTCTATAATTCAAGTCTGTAGAAACAGTTACCCCCATTTCATTAGCTTTAGCCACTGCTTCCAGACTGGCATCTGCTGCTCCCTGAGAAATGGCAGGAGTAATACCTGTCACATGAAACCAGCTCGCATCTTCAAACACCTGCTCCCAATTGATCATTCCAGGTTTAATCTCTGAGATAGCAGAGTTAGCTCTGTCATAAATCACCTTGGAGCCTCTTTGTATGGCACCTGATTCCAGGAAATAGATACCTACTCTTCTTCCTCCTCTGATGATATGCTTTGTCCCCACTTTGTGAGATCTGAGGTTTGCTAGTGCCATTTCAGCTATGTCGTTTTCCGGAAGTCTGGTAACAAACTCTGTATCCAAACCATAATTTGCGGCAGAAACGGCAACATTAGCTTCTCCTCCTCCAAAGGAGGCATTAAATTGATGAGCTTGAGTAAGTCGAAGTCGAAGAGGGGAGGTCAACCTTAGCATGATCTCTCCAAAGGTTACTACTTTTTTCATAAACTGTAAGGATAATGTTGAGAAGGGATTATCTGTTCCTCCCTACAAATATGAACTATCTCTTTGGGCATTTCACTGATTCACCTATGATGTAAAGTTTTTGTTCAGTGGACTGATTATCCCTTCCATTTACCTATACTTGGATGATCAAGTAAAACAAGGATGAGTCTTAGGCAAAACGCCATTATTCTTACTATCCGGGGTATTAGTAAATCACAAGCTGCTGACTCTTACCGTTAATCCTTATCACGTACATACCTTTTTCCAGCCCCTTAGTAGAAAGGATGACTCCTTGAGTGGATGTACTTCTTGTTACCTTCTGCGTAGCTTTAAGCTTTCCGGTAATGGAATACAGCCTAAGTACCCCTACTCTTTTAAGGTTGATTTGGATAGAATTACCTGAACGGACTGGATTTGGGTAAATGGAGAAAGGTTCTACCATATGTTTTGAGATACTTGTGGTAGAAGATTCAAGAAGATGATACACTTTATTGGCCTCCAGCTTCTGATAGGTATCAATGATTCCACTGGGCCAAAAAACTATTACGGAGTCTACCATTTCAGCCTTTGATAGGCCAAAGTGAAGGTTACCGCTGGATTGGGAGGCCCAACTTGAACCCGCCGTAACTTCATCTGTTTGCCAAACATCATTTGCTTTTATGGCTATCCGGGTCCCTATGCCCATTCTATTAGCGCTTATCCCCTCCATGGAAAAACGTACCCAATGATTGTTTTCTGTACCAACATTTCTTAGAAGTTCATTCCCCTCATCCTCCCCAAAATTAGCAACTACTAAATCCAGTTTCCCATCCTGATTTAGATCTGCACTTGCCAGGCCGTAACTATTCCCGAAGGTAGCTGTCGCGGACTGAGGAGATATATCCCGAAAGCGAAGAGTCCCATCATTTTGATAGAGGATATTGGGATAGTGAGGAAAAAGATCATTTGCTACTTTTCCATTGGCTACATAAATATCTTGCCATCCATCATTATTCACATCTACCAAGACAATTCCCCACCCCATACCTAAATCCTCTACGCCTGCATATGCAGAGATATCCAGGAATGTCTTATCTCCTTTATTTAGGTAAAGCGTATTCTCCCATAGGTTTGTGATATAGATATCCAGCCATCCATCATGATTTATATCCCCTATATCTACCCCCATTCCAAATCCGGCGAAATTAGTTCCTGATGCTTCTGAAACATCTGTAAATCTCCCCTTACCATCATTTTGATAAAGTATGTTTGGAAACCTGTTGTCATG
>JBCDBC010000452.1:0-5054 GCA_039184535.1 Bacteroidota bacterium
AAGAGACTGGTATAGATGGTGGAAAGAAAGTGAATGGGCGGAAACGTCATTTAGTAGTAGATACCTTAGGATTGCCTTTGGCTATACATGTTTCTTCAGCCAACACAGCGGACTTTATTGGAGGCTTTGAACTATTAGCTCAACTAGGTGAAGAACAGACGAGACTGGAACTTATCAAAGCGGATCAAGCTTATGCAAAAGCCTTCACTCAAGCAGCTCATTGGTACGGAATAGAAGTAGATACCGCTAAAAAACCACCTTCAGCAGAGGGATTTGTTCCACAGAAAGGAAGATGGCAGGTAGAAAGATCGTTCTCTTGGATGAACTTTTTCCGCAGATTATCAAGAGAAGAGATATATCTCCGAAAGATTAGCTGAAACTGCTGTGGCTTTTATGCAGTTGATGTTTATCTCTATCATTTTGGCAAGGGTAGAAACTAATTGATCCAAACACGTTCTTATACTTCTTCTGGAATGATAAGACCCTAAATATTACTCCATTACCTTGGCATGGGATATAAGTAAGTGGTCAGTAAAAAGCGTCCCAAATCGTCTTCCCAATGGGCTTGTAGCGGATTGCCAGAAGGATCAGCTGGGATCTCAAAATGGCTCATTTAGGATAGAGATGGCGGCTGACCCGCTAGTCCATGCCCTCTATCCTACCGCCATGACGGGCTAATTAGGTTGATTTAATTTGATCACTTACTTATGATAATTGATTATTTAATAACCCCCTTAAATAAATCTGGAAAAGGTAAAGCCTAGCTATTAAAACTCCTTCACGCAAGCTCACATCACTTTTAAATGCGGACGTACTACTGTCTTATTGCCATTAGGATCAGAGGGTTGTTGCAATTTCAAGGGTAATGGGGCTGAAGCGGAAGGGTTTCCAACTACCTTTTAGAAATACACTAGAGGCATCCTATCTTCTCAAATTTAATAACTTCCATGCTAGAGTAATCAAAGATACTCGGCTTCCCTCCCAATATATGCACCAGGGGACGGTTTTATCTTTTGTATCAACTCAAAAAAAGAAGGGCGCACCAAAAAGGCACACCCTCCTAAATAAAATATAGAGATTTTTATCTATCGCTGAAGTATAAGTTTCTTTCTAAACTGTACTTCGCGCGTTTGCACAGATACTATATAAGTACCATCTGCCACTGTATGTAATGGCAATGTATATTGTTGAGTCCCTTTTAGGGTTTCTCCTTCATAACTAAAGACGGTGTTACCTATCAAATCATAAACCCTAAGGTTCACTAGCTGAGCTTCTGATACCTCAAAGCTAACATTCACTAGTCCTGTACTTGGGTTAGGGAAGAGGGTAATATCTTTCTCAGAGCTAAAATCTAATGCGTTTGTACTTTCTCCAGTGGTCCCAAATACCTCCCACTCCCAGATAGAGATCCCCTGAGAACCTACTGCCTGATCACTTTGGATTCTAATGTATCTTCCGCTTCCTTCTAATCCTAGCAGCGTATTGTTCTGCTGGGTATTATTCTGGATGATCTGGATATCTTCCCAGTTAGCCAAGTCATTAGAAAGCTGAATTCTATAGTCAGTAGCGAAAGCATCTTCCCAACGAATGTTTGTCTGACAAATATTGGCAGCTTCACCAAGGTCTATGTACACCCATTCATTATTACCAGGTCCACTTACCCATCTGGTAGTATTATCTCCATCAGCCAGCTTTTGGCCAAGGGTAAAGTTATTGAGACTTGAAGAAGTAACTACTTGCCCAGTGAGAGAAAGATTTACTGGAGAACAAGTAGCCTCAGGTACATCTCCAAGATTAATAATGACAGTAGCATTATCAGTATTGTTACTGGCTTTCTGATCATTTACCTGAACAGTCAGGGTAAAAACTGGGTTACGCTCATAGTCCAGCTGGTTTGTATTGGCTACCGCCAGTACACCCGTTTCAGGGTTGATGGAGAACGCGCCGCCTGTGTTACCTTCTATGATGCTATAGGTCAGGGCATCACCATCAGGGTCTAGAGCGAAGAGGGCACCAAACTCAGTTGTATTTTTTAGATTCTCAGGAATCTTGAATACAGCTCCATCAAGCTTAGGTGCCTGGTTCTGAGGATTAGAAACAGTATGTACTTCTAACTCTCTCACTATATAACCGTTTCTAGAAATCCTTCTCTTACATAGAAGCCTGACATACCTTCCTGATACGCTCAGGTCGGTTAGTTCTATTACTGTCTTTCTATTTCTGTTGTCAGAAGCTATGGTAGCCCAGTTACTAGCATTATTACTTACCTGTATCTCATATTGGTAGGCATAAGCACTACCCCAGATAACAGATACCCCACATATATCCTGAACAGATCCCAGGTCTGTGTAAAGCCACTGAGGATCCCTCGCTACTGTGGACCAGCTTGTACTTAGGTTGCCGTCTACTGCATTCTCAGGTAAGAATCTAGTACTTCTGCTGGCAGAGGCAGTTGCAGGCTGATTCAATGCTGCATTTTCCTCACTACATACGCCTTCATTCTCATCTATCAAGCTGATCTGAACAGTAGTTGAGGTACTTAGGCTACCAAGTCCATCGTCTTCTGCAGACACAACCAGTTCGAATACAGGATTGCTCTCAAAATCCAGTTGAGCAGCATTATTTACTACGATTTCTCCAGTAACAGGATTGATGGAAAAAGTTTCTTCTATATTTCCTCCTAGAATACTGAAGAGTAAGTTATCCCCATCAGCATCTGAAGCTGATACGCTTCCTACGATAGTTCCTTCAGGGCTGTTTTCCGCAACGCTAAGCTTAGACGCAGAAATAGAAGGAGCATGGTTTTCAGAGGATGGAAATCCTGATACTACGACTTCATTTATGGAGAAACTGTTGCTGAAGAGGATCTCTCTTGCACAGAATATTCTCAGGTATCTTCCAAAAATAGTTTTATCAGCCTGGAAATTAGTGGTAGTAGATGTGTTAGCTTCCACACTTAGGATAGTCGTATACTCTCCTGGTGTCTGGGCTAATTCCAGTCTATAATCAGCTGCATAATCATTTCCCCAACTGATGTTAATCCCGCATATGTCATAATCTCTTCCTAAGTCGATCTCTAACCACTGAGGAGCAGCCCCCTGGCTTCTCCAGGCAGTGTTTGCATTTTGATCAATAGCTTGGGAGGCCGGACTGGCGGCCGAGGACGCTGTGATACTGACACCTTCCCCTGAAACCAGGTTTTCCTGACAGAAAGTATCGTCCTGATCAGCTATGTTGACCGTAAGGGTAGTTTGGTTAGATAGGTTTCCAGGACCATTATCAGTGGCAGAGACTATGAGAGATGATTGCTGAAAGAGTTCAAAATCCAGGAGTAATGGATCATTGACACTTAACTCTCCAGTAGTAGAGTTCAGAGCAAATGCGCCTGACTCATTTCCACTTAGAATTTCATATGTTATCTGATGGTTATTCAGGTCAAAAGCACTAACCTTATCTATAACAGTTCCTGCAGGACTATTTTCTATCACAAAAAAGACAGGATTCTCTTCACTGAAGAAAGGAGGCTGATTAATCACCCCTTCGAGAGAACCATATACTTCCATTTCCCAAAGGGCAACACCCACCGGGAAAGCAGCTTCTCTGGCATAAATACGGACGTATCTACCAACATCATCTAGGAAAAACTCCTGGTTTAAGCTTGCGTTTTGGCTAATACTCTGGACAGTAGTCCAGCTTTCTGCATCTAATGATACCTGAATATCAAAAGCTGAAGCATAAGCAGCTTCCCAATTCAACACAACTCTACAGACATTATAACTAGCTAAAAGGTCTATATACACCCAAGCTTCATTTTCCTGACTGAACCATCTGGTTTCTGCATCACCATCATTTACTAAATCTGCAGAACTACTGGTACTGGAAGACGAAGAAACAGCCGGTCTGTTTTTCGCAATGTTTACACTCCCACAATTCTGTTGCTCAAATACATATGCATTTGCTGAAACTGAACAGCTATTTTGATCAGTTACAGTAACGGAATAAATTCCTGAACCTAATGAAGAGGTAGAGGAGGAAGATGAACCTGTAGACCAGGAGTAAGAAAAGTTTCCTGTTCCTCCAGAAGCCTCTACTGAGGCTTGTCCATTGCTAAGTCCTACAGCAGAGTTAGCTACTTCCATGGAAAGGGTGATGGCTGAAGGCTCAGATACAAGTATTTGATCAGTGGCTTCACAACCTTCTGCGTCAGAAACTGTAATCGTATAGTTGCCTGCAGAAGCATTTCCTATTCCTGCTGTGGTAGCTCCGTTAGACCAGGAGTACTTATAAGGAGATGTTCCTCCGCTTATGGAGGTGGTAATAATCCCGTCATTTAGCCCATTACAGGATATGCCCCGTGTTAAGATTGCAACCACATTCAGATCACAATTCTCGGGACTGTCAATTGTAGATTCATCAGGCAAATTGCTGGCCTGAGTAGGGATAATGGTTAAGCTTATTATGCAAAAAAGCGCATAATAGACCAATGATAATCTAGTTTGAACTAGCATATACGTTCAATAAATGATACAATCGAAGTAGGCGACTTAGTATGATAAGTCGAGGGAAAGGTGAAATACGAGGATTACAAGTGAGCTAAAATTCATCCGAATATACGAAAGGTTTATTGAAATCAGAAGGAATTTTGGCTAGTTTTTTTGTGAATTATACGAATATTGAATCTAATTTAATTATGAAAGCTAGAAAATGCTTCTCTTATCGAAATAAGTTTCTTGTTTAATTCGAAAATAAATATAATTCTGTGATTGTATAATTATTGATAGCTGGATAAAAAGGCCTGTTTTGTATGGAATCAGAAAGAATAGACTATTTTAAAATATTTACTTAAGCATCTGATTACTAGTATATTAATATGTGGTTTTTGCCTATGTGTTTATTTGTTTAGAAATAATGGATAATCAAAAATAAAAACATTTATTAATATTGGTAAAATTTTTATCTTCTTGTTGAATAATAAGAGAATTACCTGTGGAGGATAGTGGGAAGAATTGAATAATTCAAAATTTCAGGACAGCAAGTATTGAAAAATTAAAAAA
>JBCDBC010000453.1:0-5053 GCA_039184535.1 Bacteroidota bacterium
CGTAACTTCTGAAGAGCAGCAGGGTTTTCAGCTAGGTAGGCGATGGTATTTGTGACCATATTTATGATAGTGTCCCTACCTCCAGCAAAAGTGAGGATCATAATACCTTTTATTTCCTCATGGGTAAGCTTTTTACCCTCTACCTCAGCTTCTAGCAAAACTGAGTATAAATCCTCTCCGGGCTTCTTTCTGGCTTTTTCTATTTGGGCATCCAGATAGTCATACAGTATGGAGGCTTTAGCCCCATCTAAGGGATTTCCTTCACTTCTGAAGACATGTGTACCCCAGGAAATCCAGGTAGCAGCTTCTTCGTAAGGAGTGTTTAGTAGCAGGGTCAGTGCCCTGGACTGAAGAGGGAGAGCAAACTCGGATACTACGTCTATAGATTCTTGGGAAAATGCTTCAGCTAAGGTGATAGAGATAATTTCCGCTAAGGCATCTTTGTAAGCTGGTTGTAAGGGGCGCTTAAACCAGTCCTCTACCAGCGCTCTATATGCCCCATGTTCTGGAGGGTCCAGTTCAAAGGGGATCTGTCTTGTGTCCCTGATGTGGACTTCCGATGGAACTACAATCCTACCAGGTTGAGCACCAGACTGGTAATCTTTCCAGTTATGGGCACATTTTCTCACATCTTTGTGGCGGAGGATGATAGTAACGGGGTCATCCTGATCATCCATATTTCCATAGCCTTTATTGACTCTGGCTTCTTCAAATGGATCTGGAAATTCACTTCTTTTAGTCATGGGATGTATGGTTTATTACTGCTCACAGTGTTGATCAAAAAAATTAAGACTACTCACGACATGCTCCTGCCAGTAGGGCCACTCATGTCCTCCTGGAAATTCTTCAAAGACATGAGGAATCCCTAGTCGTGTAAATTGATTATGTAATGTTCTATTAGCTGCTAGTAAGGGATCTGAGGTCCCACAATCAAAGCGAATGGGAGGAAGTATTTCTTTATGCTTCTCTGCTGCTTGGATGACATCCAGGAAAGCGGGCTCTCCTTCATAAGAAGATAAAGGTTCCTCCACGAAGCTTTCCATCTCCACAAGTTGGGTAATGGAGCTGTGAGCGGAGATAGCTTGAAAAATGCCAGGGAAATTAGTTCCCAGCCTTAAGGCTCCATATCCTCCCATGGAAAGTCCTCCAATGCAAATAGGAGAATGTTCATCAGCCTGAGGAATATTTTCTCTGATAGCCTTAGGGACATCAGAAATGATCCACTGATCAAACTGTATTTCGTTATGGTGTATATAACCTGATCCGTCTCCCCACAAGCCATCAGATGGCATCGCAATAATAGCAGGTTTGATTTTCTGCTGATCTATAAGCGTCTGAGCACTAAGGTGAACCCCACCTTTCAATGCCCATACCCAGGAACTCCCATAAACACCATGAAGCAGAATATAGATTGGAAGTGATACTAGGTTGGCTGCCTGCTTGGGAACAAATAGGCATATATCCCCTCTCCCCTTAAGATTAGGCGTCTTGACCGTCAGGAAGCGTAAGCCTGACATCTCAAAGGGAGCGTCTGATAATTCTACAGATCTGAAGCTTTCTGGACTCATGGCTTAATCAAATACAATGACACCTTTTGCATTCTTTCCCGTCAGCATATCCTCAAAACCCTGGGCTAGTTCCTGGAGAGAATATTCTCTGGTAATCATCTCATCTAGCTTTAACTTCCCACTTCGGTAAAGGCTGAAAAGTTTGGGAAAATCTATCTGAGGCCTACATTTTCCATACAGGGGATTGATGTATATTTTATCCCATTCAAATAGCTGCATGTCTATGGTGATTTCTTCTTCTATTCCGCTTACCTGGATAGCAGTTCCCGCATTTCGGATCATGTTTAAAGGAGCAGCACCGAGTGCAGGAATAGCGGTACACTCGAAAGCATAATCAGCTCCTCTCCCATGGAACATAGCTTTTACCTTTTTCGCTACATTATCCAAGTTCTTATCCCCCTTTTCTGCGAGAATGGTTCCAGTAGCCCCAAATTGTTTAGCCAACTCCAGCTTGGTTGGATTGATATCTACTGCAATTACATGTGCAGCCCCAGAGATATTCGCAGCTTGGATCACATTTAGTCCCACGCCTCCACAACCCAATACTACCACTGAGCTCCCCGCATCTACTTTCGCTACATTCACAACTGATCCATAGCCAGTCATGACCCCACAGCTAATAATGCTGGCAGCAGAAAAGTTTGAAAGTCCTTCTTGTATGCGGACAACCGCAGACTCTTTCACGAGTACATATTCACTCAACGTTCCCAGGTTGAAGGCTCTTTCTATGGGCTTCCCCTTCCACTGGGTACTCTCCAGGGTGGCATGACCTGGGGTATATCCATTTCCTCCTGCTACAACTGGAGAATGATTTTCACATATGTGCTGATTTCCTTCCTGGCACTGAAAACACTTCATACAGGGAGTGGCCCAATTCAGGATAACAGAATCTCCTTTCTGTAGGCCCTCCACTGCTTCTCCAATTTCTTCTACTATTCCTGCTCCTTCATGTCCCATGATTACAGCCTTACCCCAGGAAAGGGAGTCATAATCAGTATGGCACAAGCCAGCTGCCTTCATTCTTACCAATACCTCATCAGGTCCAGGAGGAGAGATGCTAACTTGATCTAATACAAACGCCCCTTCCCCTGTAGCAATAGCAGCAATTGATTGTTTCTTCATGAGTATTAACTATCTATAGTCCTTCTTTGCGAATATCAGTAGAAAGTACGGTAAAAGGGGGATATTGAAAATTTTCGATTATTTCATTTTATGTCAGTATTTTGTCTTTGAAAGATTATATAGAATTTTTTTGAGATAAATTAGTGATAAAATGAAGCCAGTATATGAGCAAGTCCCTGTAGATCCGAATAGTGAGATTACGGGATTTATATATGAGGAAGATGACTTCTATGCCCCATGGCATTATCACCCTGAATGTGAATTGACCTGTATTTTAGAAGGACAAGGGATGAGATATGTAGGTAACCATTTGAGTGCTTTTGAAGGATTTGATCTAGTCCTCTTGAGAGGAAATCTTCCCCATTGCTGGAAGAATATCTCAAATTCAGGGAGAGCAAAGTCAGTAGTGATTCAGTGGGAAGAACAAATCATCCCCAATATTAAGGATCTTCAGGCCATTACGGGCTTGGTTAAACTGGCAGGTAGGGGCATTCGATTTTCTACTTCAGTAAGTAAAAAGATTCTCCCTAAACTACTAAAGCTCACTGAGGAGGGAGAAAATACCTACATCGGCTTACTGGAAATCCTGTCAGTTTTATCTACAGAAAAGGAAGTAGATCTATTAGCAGGTGAGGCCTTTCTTAAACGGGCTTCCTTTGAAAGTCATGATAAACTTGGGAAGGTGCTGGACTTTATTGCTGAGAATTATCACAGGAAGATAAAACTCTCTGATCTGGCCATTATTAGCCATATGACTGAAAGCTCCTTCTCTCGATTTTTTAGTAAAAACTTTCAAAAGCCCTTTACCGCCTATTTAAATGAGTATAGGATCAATCGCTCATGTAGGCTCCTGATAGAAACAGATACTCCTATTTCCCAGATAGCCTATGATTGTGGGTATGAAAGCCATTCGTTTTTCCATACCCAGTTTCAGAAGTACGTGGGTAACTCTCCTCTGTCTTACCGAAAGTTGTATCGCAAAGGGATAAACGTTTCTTAAGCGTAGGTCATCAGTCCGTTTTGAAGATAGGGAGAAAGCTTATCCCAATTAAAAGTAACGCCCACGCCAGGAGTATCCGGTGCTACGGCTTCATAGTTCTCCACTACAAGGGGTCTCTCTGTATACTCATCTATGGGGAAGCTATGTACTTCCATCCATCCCGCATTAGACTGAGCTGAGACCAGACTTACATGAAGTTCCTGAATACCATGAGAACAAACAGGTTTTTCGTATAAGCGGGAGAGTTTGGCAGCTTTTAGCCAACCCGTTATTCCACCGCAATTAGAAGCATCTGGCTGGATGAAGGATAGATTTGCTTGTTCAAAAGCGTACCCAAACTCATAAATGGTGTGGAGGTTTTCTCCCATAGCAAGGGGGATCCCCGTAGCTTGGGCTATTTTTGCATATCCTTGATAGTCGTCGGGAAGTGTCGGCTCTTCAAACCAATAAATGTCATAAGGTTCAAATGCCATGGCTGCCAGAATAGCTTGTTCCACTGACATGGAATAATTGGCATCTACCATGAAGGTGATATCCTTCCCTATTAGGGCTCTAACTGCTGCAATACGTTCCAGATCCTCCTCCAAGTCTTCCTTCCCAATCTTGATTTTTACCCCATTAAATCCTCTATCCAAATATCCCTGAACACTACGAAGGAGTTTATCCAGGGAGAACTGAAGATCTATACCTCCACAATAGGCCTTACAAGTATTCTTAAAGCCACCAGCCATTTTCCATAAAGGTTGGTTTGTGAGCTTCCCCTTAATATCCCAAAGTGCAATGTCTATGGCGGAGGTGGCGAAGGATACTATACCCCCCCTTCCTACATAATGCATATGCCACTCCAGGAAATCATAAATCTCTTCTATTTTCGTCCCATCCTTCCCCAATAAAGCAGGTGCCATATCATGCTCGATCATAGCCTTTATAGCATGGCCACCCTTTCCACCTGTGTAGGTATATCCAGTACCTTCTGCTCCATTCTTTAAGCTGATGGTAACGGTTACCAATTCGAAGTGTGTATGATCCCCATGTTTTGCATCGGTCAGGGTTTCTGCCAATGGAACTCTGAATAACTGGGTGTGAATATGGGATATTTGCGTATCCATCCTTAGCGATATTTAACGTAAAATGTCTTTTTCTCCAGATACTGGTCAAATCCGTATTTCCCATCTTCTCCTCCAGTACCACTTAACTTAAGGCCATTATGAAAGCCCTGATGTTGCTCGCCATGCCCCCGATTAACATACACTTCCCCGAACTCCAATTCGTCTACTAGGCGCATGATGGTATTCATATCTTGTGTGAACACCATGGCAGCTAGTCCGAACTCACTATCATTAGCATATGAGATGACCTCTTC
>JBCDBC010000454.1:0-5044 GCA_039184535.1 Bacteroidota bacterium
AATCCACTATGCAGGCATATCTGGATCTGTTACGTCACGTAATGGAACATGGAGTAGAAAAGGGAGATAGAACCGGGACAGGAACCAAGTCTGTTTTCGGGTATCAACTGCGGTTTGATTTATCAGAAGGCTTCCCCCTGGTAACGACCAAGAAGGTCCATACCAAGTCCATCATTCATGAGCTCCTTTGGTTTCTAAAGGGAGAAAGTAACATAGCTTACCTGAAAGAGAATAAAGTTAGAATTTGGGATCCGTGGGCAGATGAAAACGGAGAGCTAGGCCCTGTATATGGTGTTCAATGGCGTTCCTGGAAAGGAGCAGATGGAAAGACCGTAGACCAGATTTCCGAAGTAGTGAATAGCATCAAAAGTAATCCTGATTCCAGAAGACTGATTGTAAACGCATGGAATGTAGGTGCCTTGTCAGAAATGGCCCTTCCACCCTGCCATGCTATGTTCCAGTTTTATGTAGCTAATGGAAAGCTTTCCTGCCAACTTTATCAGAGAAGTGCAGACTTATTCATAGGTGTTCCCTTTAACATAGCATCTTATGCCCTACTCACCATGATGGTGGCGCAAGTATGTGGGCTGGAACCGGGGGATTTTGTTCACACCTTTGGAGATGCCCATATTTACACCAATCATTTTGATCAGGTAAAACTGCAATTATCTCGTGAGCCCAGAACGCTTCCTCAAATGCAGATTAATCCCGAAGTGACATCCATCTTTGATTTTGTGTATGAAGACTTCAGCTTGCTTAACTATGACCCACATCCACTGATTAAGGCACCAGTGGCTGTTTAGCAAGGAATATGAAGGAAATTCTCCGTAAAATCAGAAAAGTCGAGCTCAAGACCCGAAGGTTGGTACACACCACTTTCGCAGGCGCCTACGATTCTGCTTTTAAGGGACAAGGGCTGGAATTTGAAGAGGTACGTCCTTATCAGGTAGGAGATGATATTCGGACCATAGACTGGAATGTAACCGCCAAGATGGGCCAGGCCTATGTCAAAACGTATCGGGAAGAGCGAGAGCAAATCCTCTTCCTACTCGTAGATATCAGTGCCTCTCAGTTTTTTGGGAACGCCCATCAGCAAAAGATCTATATAGCTACAGAGATAGCTGCCATTCTAGGGTTCTCAGCTCTCAAAAACCAGGACCGCGTAGGACTGGCAACTTTTAGTGAGGTAGTAGAACGCTTTCATCCTCCCAAGCGAGGGAAGAAGCAGGTACTAGCTATGCTGTATACACTACTACAACATGCCCCTCAACATAGTGGAACCTCTCTCAAAACGGTATTAGACAGAGTAGCCCCTTATCTCAACAGAAGAAGTGTGATGGTAGTCATTTCAGATTTCATTTCTTCAGAATATGAGGCTGCCCTTATCAAGCTAAGTAAGCAGCATGAAATCATTCTCATGCAGTTGTACCACCCGTATGAGTACATGGAACTCCCCGCTGCCATTCTCCCTATCATAGATATGGAAAGTGGCCAAAACAGATGGGTGTATACAGGTAGTAAGAAATTCAAGCGGAAAATAAAGGAAGAATTTAGCAGAAGGGAATCCATGCTAAAGCGTCTCAGCAAAAGAAAGAATATTCATTTCATCTCCATAGATATCAGCCAGGATTATTTGAAGTCTCTGGAAGCATTCTTCAAAAAACGTAGCCGGATAGGGGTACAGAGAGGAGCTGCTTCATGATGCCTAGAATTACCTCTTTTGTTGTCTTTGTCTCTATATTGGTAGGTATAACATCTGCCCAACCTAAGGTTATTTCCAGATTGGAGGCTTCTGCTGATAGCTTCTTTTTAGGAGAACCTATTTCCTTTACCGCAGAATTCAGGTATAGCGTGGGGATAGAGATCTTTCTACCTGAGGAAACTGACAGCCTTTCCCTCTTTGAGTGGGTTTCTGCTGGGGAAGCCTCCATTCAGGATCAAGGGCCATGGACTAAGTCTACCCAAAAGCTGCAACTCAGAAGCTTTGCTCTTGCTGCGGCCCAATCTGCCACACTTTCTTATGGTGTCATCAGAGTAGGAGACACAAGCTGGTATCAAGTTACAAGCGCTCCCTTACACCCTAAGGAGTTGATCAAAGGTCCTGTGTCAGATTACTTTCCAAAACTGTATCGTGGTTGGTGGGATATCAGTCCTCCAGCAGATTATACCTTTATCGTTCTCTTTATTTTGGCAGGCATCTTATTGGTTACCGTGCTGATACTTCTATTCAGGAAACCCTTTATCAGATGGCAACAACGGCAACAGATCAAGAACCGGTGGTCCCGACTTAAGCACAGTCTGTACAGAATCATGATAGGGGGCGAGAGTGTAGACCAAAAAATGTATCTCTTTGGGCAGGAATGGAGGCGTTTTCTAGCTACCCGAAACCTGAGCCTACTCGAGAGTAAAAGCAGTACAGAACTAGCCCAAATACTTCCTACCCATCCATGGTTAGAAGAGCCTGAGAAATCCGCTCTCCTCAACTGGAATCTTCGTTCGGATGAGGTCATCTATGCAGATGCAGATATGTCTACCCAGGAAGTAGAACACCAGTATGAAACCCTCCTACATATTTTGGAGAATGCCTACAGTAAGCAGTTGAAGGCGGTAAAGAAAGGGTAGTGTCTTAAGATGTAGCGACTACCTCAGCCACCAATTTAGTATTTAGATAATAACCAAGCCTGGAGGAATGGACCGGCGACTTTAGTCGCTGCAGGAAACGCTAGTTAGTATTTGATAATAGGCAGCTACACTTCGAAAACCTCAGCATAGAAAGTTAGACTGTCCATTGACGCTCGATTTAACCAGAGAGTTCTTGTCGTGGTTATTGACTTGACAATAAAGTGCAGAATTCTACTACTCCTATAAATACATTTCCTTGAAATCGTCCATTTGGGTGACGTTACCCAGGATGAACATACGGTCGTTCTCTTCTACGGGTCTATGTGCTGGTGGATTGATTTCTACATGTTCCCCACCATGCTTATATCCGAGAACCAGAACACCTGTACGTGAACGGATCTGAAGCTGGGAAAGGGTTTTCCCAACCAGTTTAGGATGATTTTTACAGGTAATCTCTTCCAGGTGAAGATCCGGACTTCCTACCCCTGTTACCATATCCACAAACTCCATAAGGGCGGGTCGGGTAATCAGATTGACCATTTTCTGTCCTCCTATGAGGTTGGGGACTATGACTTCATTAGCGCCGGCACGCTTAAGTTTGGAGATGGTATTCTCGTGAGCAGCCCTTGCTACTATGTGTAGGCGTGGATTCATCTCTCTGGCCGTAAGAGTGATATACACATTTTCGGCATCACTGGAGAGGGAAGAGAGAAGCCCTTTAGCAGCCAGAATATTGGCGCGTTCCAGGGTATCATCATCCGTAGCATCTCCTATCACGGCAAGTAATTCTTCTCCTTCATGATGGAGTTTGAAGTCCTCGATCACTTCCTCCTCAGACTCCACTACCACGAAAGGTTGCTTTTGGCGGAGTAGCTCATTAGCAGCTTCCCGACCGTTCCGTCCAAGGCCACAAATAATGATATGCTCTTTCAGTTTCTTTACCTTTTTATCCATCCAATATCTGCTATAGAGATTTTTCACCTCCCCTTCCACTACAAAGGTAGTGATTGTGGTAACGGCATACACAAAGGTACTGGCACTCACTACAATCAAGATGACCATGAATACTTTCCCCGCTGAGCTTAGTGTTTTGATGGTCCCAAATCCCACTGTACTCATGGTGATTACCGTTAGGTAGATGGCATCAATAAATCCATAACCTTCAATCATCATAAGGCCCAGCACTCCTATCAGAGAAACGCCCAGCAACAACAAAAGCGATAAGTAAATGCGTCTAAGTCCCATAGATAGTATTACCGATCCATTAAATTACGGTATCAGTACTAAAGGACACGCAAAAAAGAGAGAATTCTTGTCAGTAGAAAGGAAAAAGTCTATCTTTACGCACTCTTTTTAAAAATGGGGCATTAGCTCAGTTGGCTAGAGCGCTACACTGGCAGTGTAGAGGTCAACGGTTCGAATCCGTTATGCTCCACAAAACGACTTCTATAATTTATAGAAGTCGTTTTTGTTTCTAATGATATTGATTCTTAAATCATTTCCCCCTCAGCTAGAAAGACTATTCTAGTGCCAGGTTTACTCCAGGAACCATGAGATGTGAGTACATTCTACACAGACAACACAGGTAGCACTTTCATTAGCCCAATCAAAGCCTAGAAAAGTTGCTAAAGCAGTATTGAGTTGGGCCTTCCTAATCCAAAATCGATCATTATCGCATATTGGGCATCGAAGCTGCTTACCCAATACTTCTATGGTTTGAGGTGTGTTCTTATTAAATAATGGCATGGTAAAGGTTTATTGGTTAATAGCCTATTAAAGAAAAATGTAACCATACTCCTCCATCGCCCCTGTAAAAACCGATTATCTCTGTGTGAGTGTTAAGTTTAGTAGTTTCTGTTTTCCCCATACTTCTGCGGACTTCTTTCAAAAATGCTAACCATCTGTTAATTACGAGAAGTCAAATCGTATATTGCTAATATACATTTCAATATCTATCTTTAAGTTATGAAGTTGAAGAAGGAGATCAATATTGAGAATTCTGAGAGGGCTATAAAAGTGGCAGAAGTCGCGGATGCGCTAGCTCATCCATTACGGGTAGCACTCATTGCGTATGTGAAGCAAAAGAATACGGTGAGAAATGACATCTGCAACAAAGACCTGGTAGCGTACTTCCCCTATAGCCAGTCCAGTTTATCTCAACACATCAAGAAACTGAGAGATGCGAATCTGTTTACAGTCGAGTATAAGGATAAGTTCTCCTTCTATTCTGTCAATATGAAGCAGATAGAATCATTTGTAGAGGAATTGAAGGCCCTATAAAAGAATAGCTCAGTAAGTGGTCAAAATTAAACGATCACGAACTTACATTATGTACGACACCTTTCGGAGTCGGTATACTACATTGACAGAGCTAATAGTGGTAGAATCTCTTCGAGATTCATCAATCAGAACCTTGAAGAGG
>JBCDBC010000455.1:0-5035 GCA_039184535.1 Bacteroidota bacterium
CCCTGCTGATGGTGTATGGTCTTACCTCCCTGAGAATAGATTTCAGTTTTGACAGCTTTTTTCCCAGAAATGAACCTGAGTACCTCTACTACCAGTCATTTCAAGAGCAGTTTACAGAAGAGCAGAACTATCTCATTCTGGTTGCGCTAAAGAGTCCCAGTGAGAATGTATTCGAGAAATACTTTCTCACAGAAGCTGATCAGGTATTCCAAGACCTCGCTGAGTTGGAAGGAGTAGATTCCAGCATCTACATGAGTACGGTTCCCTACATAAGATTTACGGGAACGGGTATGTCCTCCAAACCCTATTTGGATTTTTCTACGGAAGAAAAGCTGAGTAGATCACAGAAACTCATCTTACGAGATAGTAGCCTGATAGGGAGCTTCATCACTCGGGACCTGGAGTATGTATGTGGCTACTTCTTCATATCTCCGGAAATATTTGATACACCGGGAAGGGATAAACTTAGCAACTCCATAGATGAGGTACTCGCAGAGGTATCCTTTGAGCAGGTGGTCTCCGGGATTCCCTACATACGCACGCAGTATGTGAAGAAAATAGGGAACGAGCTGATCTCCTTTACGGGTTTCTCCATTTTCCTCATCATAGGCGTTCTTTTCTTCTTGTATAGAAGTACCTGGGGGGTACTCATTCCATTGGCAGCTACGCTGGTTTCTTTGCTTTGGCTGTTGGGATCTATGGGCCTTAATGGTCAGTCCATTAACCTCCTCAGTAATTTGCTGATTCCTGTCATGTTTGTGGTGAGTATGTCTGACGTGATCCACCTCATCACTAAATTTTTGCATGAGCTTCCTAGACAGGACGACCCCCGAAAAGCCATGGAAGTAACCTTAAAGGAAATAGGACTGGCAGTCTTTCTTACCTCCGTAACTACGGCCATAGGATTCGCCTCACTGATCGTTTCACGGGTTCCTCCGATTAGAACCTTTGGGATATATGCGGCAGCTGGCGTCATCTTCACCTACCTGATTTCCATCATCATCATCCCAAATGCACTGCTCCTACTAAAGAAAGCTCGCCTGATGAGACATAAAGCCCTGGAGGGTCATCCCATCTGGGAAGTCTGGATGGACAAGGTGTATGAATTTACCCATAGCAGGAGCCGACAGATTTTGATGGCTTTTGGGATCGCCATTCTGGTTTCTATTTTCTACATCCCCAGAATTTCAACGGACATCTATTTGCTGGAAGACATAGGACCTAATGATCCCATCAGAAGCTCCATGGAGTTTTTTGAGAAACAATCTTATGGCTTGCGGTCCTTTGAGATTGGCCTTCATGCTAAGGGAGATAAGCTGGTAACTGATCCTGCTATACTGGTGGAGATTGAGAAGATTCAGGAGCATCTACTTACCATGGGGAAATTTAGTCCCTTTCTGTCCGTAAGTACCTTTCTCAAGGAAGCTAATTACATCACCCATTACCGGCGGCCACAATACAAGCGACTACCAGATTCTCAGGCAGAGATAAATGAAATCCTAAGTGCTACAGGCTTTAATGGAGGCGAAAGCGTCCTCAGGAACTTTTACAGTGAGGATGAGAAAGTGGCAAGAATCAGTTCCCGATTACCTGATATTGGAACGGAAGCATTGGATACCATTTATCAGGACCTGGACCAATTCATCATAGCGGAATGTGATACCTCACTCTTCTCCTACCGATACACGGGACAGGCCTATTTAACGGAGGTAAACCTGGACTACCTGCGGACCAGTCTATTACTAGGCTTATTGGTAGCCTTTGTGGTCATAGGCATTCTCATGGGAATTCTCTTCAAATCATGGAAGATGCTTTTGATGAGCATGATCCCCAACCTCATTCCCTTGATTTTTACGGGAGGGATTATGGGGATATTTGGGATTCCCCTGACAGCCTCTACGACTATAGTCTTTGTGATCGCTTTTGGGATAGCAGTAGATGATACCATCCATTTTCTGACGCGCTACCGTTTTGAGCGGAATAGGGGACTGGGAGTAGATGATGCCATTAGAAATACCATACAGGGAACGGGTAAAGCCATGATCCTCACTTCTCTTGTACTCATCTCTGGATTCTGCTTATTGATCAGCTCTGATTTTGGGGGGACTTTCAGTACAGGACTTTTTACGGGATTGACTGTGCTCTTTGCTATTCTCTCTGATCTGTTCTTACTACCGGTCCTCCTTCAAAAGATGGATAGAGAAGAGGAGAAGGTTTCTTTGTAGTAGGATAACAACCTAAACAGGCAAAAAATATCTCTTTATTATCATTCCGGTGGGCTTGAAGGGGACTGCCAGTAAGGTCAGCCGGAATCTCTCGTAATCAGTTACCCACCTCAAAGAAGCTAATTTTGCTTAGTATGCATCCTTTTCCTCAGTAGGGAGGCTTATTAGGGCAGACCCCGGCTGACACACCATCCATACCCATATCCTCACCGGGGTGATAAATACTAAGTTGTTTTTTGCTATTGGCTAAGAAAAGGGTCCATTATAGAACCATAAAAAAATAGCTCCGGAATTTATCCGAAGCCATCAGAAACATGTTGTTTGGTTTTTTCTATTCTATGTCAACTAAATTTTGGGGCCGTGTTTGAAACTGAAAATTTTTAGGTGAAAGTACTTGATTGAAGGTTCTGACAAGCTGATTTTACGAAGAATAGCGAGCTATTATGAAGAAAATTAGCGCAGTTCAGGTTCTCCAAGCCAGTATTTTTCACAAACATTAGCGTTTAAATCATGGTCTAAGCTACTGAGCTTACTGGCTGGTAAGAAGACATATACCTTGGCGTAGGGATCTTTGGACAATCTCCTTCTAACCAACCTCTTAATTTTTTTCTAGCTCTGCTATACTGAGACTTGGAGGTAGCTTCAGAAATCCCGAGGATTCTGCTAATCTCTCCATGGTCATATCCTTCCAGTAGGTACAAGCTTAACACCATTCTGTAGCCGGTAGGGAGTGAGCGAATAGCTTCTTTTACTCTGGCTACGTTTACTCCATAGTCTACTTCTTCATACGTCTCTTCAATGAAGTCAGCACCCTGATCTTCCAGTTGAACAAACTCAGCTTTTCTTTTCTTCAGGTGGTTAATGGCCGTATTGATCACGATTCTTTTTAGCCATGCTCCGAAAGTGGCGTCGCCTTTAAAGCTCTTGATATTTTTGAAGGCTCTCACAAAAGCTTCCTGAACTACGTCTTCAGCTTCCATTTCATCCTGTGTGAATCTCATGGCAATGTGATGCATGGCTTTCACATACAGGTGATAAATCTTGCACTGTGCACGCTGATCCCCTTTAGTACAAGCGTGAATGAGTGTTTCGTGAGGCTGAGTAACGGAAGTTGAAAATGTTGTGGTAGACATAGTTTCCTTGACTTAGTGTTTCTTGATTCATTAGCTAAGATCGGGTGAGATGCCTGTTTCTTGAAATGAAGGAGAATCAACCCGTGAATACAGGGAGTGAATCGGACAGAAAGCGGAGTATGTCAGATATAAGACAGGAATGAATCTGCAAAAAGTAGGAATGAATGGGTAAAAGGGTGCAACCTAAACGGGATATGAGAGATTGGGGGAGTTTTGAATGACTGAATGACTGAATGACTGAATGACTGAATGACTGAATGACTGAATGACTGAATGAGTGAATTGTGAATGACCTGGTAAGATTAAGTTGAAGTTTAAGCCTAAGTCTAAATTAATACCTGCTTTTTGAAAAGCCCGTAGGGCTGGAAACTTAGTAGAATAAAGGAATATCCATAGGGAGCCCTGTAAGGGCGGAACCGGAACCTTGATAGATTAATGCAGAGGCGGAAAATATTTCGTCTTGGCTATATGGGTCGCCTATCCATTTTTATCTGTGAATCTGTGGTTAGTTGAATTTTTGATATAAGGGCCGAAAATTTTGTCTTGGCCCCAATAAAAGCCAAGCGCCATACCGAAAATTCGATATGGCGCAGGTCGATGATTAATATCCTACTAGACCACCGCTGAATGGTAGCTACATATCAATATGCTTTCGCAAACAACACCCTTTGGGTAGAAGGCTTGCCTGAGTAGACACACTTCCCTTCTTCCAGCGTATTGTTTACAGGGATACAACGGATGGTAGCTTTGGTCTCTTCCTGGATTTTGGCCTCCGTTTCGGCAGTACCATCCCAGTGGGCACTGATAAAGCCAGGGAGATCATTCTCCAGTTGAGCGTTAAACTCCTCCCATGTATCTACTTTCACTGTATGCTCCTCCCGGAAAGTTTTCGCCTTATTATAGATGTTCTCCTGAATCTCATCCAGCAGGCTGGAAATCATCCCTGAGAAATCATCTGGCATGTCTATGCTTTCCTTGGAAGATGTATCTCTCCTGGAAATCTCGACCTTTCCAGCTTGAATATCTCTGGAGCCCATGGCTATTCTTACAGGTACTCCCTTCAACTCCCACTCCGCAAACTTCCATCCGGGACTCTTGGTCTCGTCATCATCTATCTTCACTCGTATGCCTTTTGCCTTCAATTCAGCTGCCAGTTCCTGTATGCGAGGATAGACCACTGCCTTATCTTCATCCTTTCTGGCAATAGGGATCATGACCACCTGAAATGGTGCCAGCGCAGGAGGTAATATCAACCCCAGATCATCAGAGTGAGACATAATAAGGGCACCCATCAAACGGGTGCTGACTCCCCATGAGGTAGCCCATACGTATTCTTCCTTGTTCTCCTGGTTGGCGAACTTTACATCAAAGGCTTTGGCGAAGTTCTGGCCCAGGAAGTGAGAAGTACCTGCCTGCAGGGCTTTTCCATCCTGCATGAGTGCCTCTATACAGTAAGTTTCCAGGGCACCTGCAAACCTTTCACTTTCCGTCTTAATCCCTCTGATGACAGGAATAGCTAGGGTCTGCTCAGCAAAGTCGCCGTACACATGTAGCATTCTCTCTGCCTCTTCTATAGCTTCCTGTTCAGTAGCATGTGCCGTATGCCCTTCCTGCCAGAGAAACTCAGCCGTACGTAAGAACATTCTGGTACGTAATTCCCACCTGACTACGTTGGCC
>JBCDBC010000456.1:0-5031 GCA_039184535.1 Bacteroidota bacterium
CTATTTTTCTCCCCCGCTGTACACAGCAGACTTTGGGTTTTTCCCGTTTCCTTTTTGGTGGAGTTCATCCACAGGCCTGCCGAGAAAGGCTCATATACTTCTATCAGGCCCACATCCTTTAGGTAAAGAGCATCGTAGTCTCCATCGAATTCCCATGCTGAACCTACTTTTCCCTCTACAGCTTCATGCATTTTCCTAGAGAAGGATTTTGTATTTCCATCGGCGAGAAAGTGTCCTTCAATTCCTCCTTCCCATCCTCTGCTTTTGTCGCTAGCTCTTACCTTTCTGGCAGATTCCAGTGGGTAATATCCTGCTCTGCCTGCTACATTCCTAGGGAGCTTTTTAAGAAAGGAGGAAGTGGCAGCCACTTCTTTTTCTGTTAGGGTGAGTTTTTCTTCTCCCTGAAGGATTTTGGTTTCAAGGGCAGAGATCTTCGCTTCCGTATCTTGGTCTGCCATAGAAACCATGGGACCATAGTTTCCATCATCTCCTGTCATTCCTAGTTCCTTCACATTGTTGAAGAAAGCGGTAAACTCATAGTACTCTTTCTGAGATAGCGGATCAAACTTATGGTCATGGCAGCGTGCACAATTCAGGGTTAGCCCCAAGAAGGCAGTAGCCACTGTTTCAGATCTGTCAAAAACGTAGCTTAGTCGGAATTCTTCATCTATCACACCGCCTTCCGCAGTCATGGGGTGGTTTCTGTTAAAAGCAGTGGCCAGCTTCTGGTTTCTTGTGGCTTCAGGAAGCATGTCTCCAGCCAGCTGTTCCGTAACAAACTGATCATAGGACATATTCTCCTGAAAGGCATTGATCACCCAGTCTCTCCAGGGCCACATCATTCGCCAGCCATCTGCATGCATACCGTGGGAGTCTGCGTATCTGGCCACATCCATCCACTCCATGGCAAGCCGCTCTGCAGTAGCATTTGAAGCCAGTAATCTATCTACTACCTTCTCAAAAGCATTTTCACTCTTGTCATTCTGGAAGGCTTCAATGTCTTCTATGGTAGGTGGAAGGCCAGTAAGATCCAGGCTTACCCTTCTGATTAGGCGCTCCTTGCTGGCAGCTTTTGCAGGGGTAAGTTTTTCCTGTTCCAGTTTGGCAAAGACAAAGTGGTCAATGGGATTCCGGGGTGTAATCTCAGCAGAAGTAACTTTTGGTGGTTCCGGCATAGTGGGCTTAGAGAATGCCCAATGATTTTTCCATTCAGCCCCTTGTTTAATCCACTTTATGAGAATGGCCTTTTCTTCTTCACTCAGGCTTAAATGAGACTCTGGAGGAGGCATCATGATTTCAGGATCATCCGTGAGGATTCTGCCCACCAAAGTACTCCTGGATACACTCCCTGAGACAAGTGCGTAGCCATTTCCACTTGCCAGCTTCGCAAATGCCTCTTCCTCCAGATCCAACCTTAGATCAGCTTGACGGGCGTTCTCATCGGGGCCATGACAGTGGAAGCATCTATCTGAAAGGATAGGCTTTACGTGGAAGTTGAAATCTATTTTTTCTGGGAGCTTATCATAAGCTATTGCTACCTCTTCAGGCATGGAAGGACCACAGGCATAAAAAGATGCCAATAAGCATACCATAGACAAGACTGAGATCCAGTAAGAAGTTTTCATCTACGTAAAGGTTATGACCCTATGAACAGAACTCGTGAATTTTAACAGTAACATAGGACCAAAAGTATGTTTTTAAAGAGGGAAAAACGCCTTTTGGGTACTACTTAAAGTAGGGAATTTTGCCAAGATAATTTGACTTTAGGCTATCTTTTCATGTAGGCTTCATCATGGTTGAGAATGATGCTATTTACCATGGTGAGGGCAGCTGTATAAGCTGGGTCCAAAGAAGGGTCCTGAGGATGTTTTCCTGTAGCCAAGAGCTCTTTGGCTTTCTGTGGCGAATCCTGAAAAGTGATCAGCTGATGTTGAAAGAATTCCACTAGGAAGCCCAATTCTTTTTCAGAGGACGTTCTCCCAATGGAAGCTTTCCATGCATAAGCCAACTGTGCTTGAAGATCTCCAGGGGCTTTCTGTTGTACTTTTTGTGCCATGACCCTTGCTGCCTCCACAAATTGGGGATCATTCATAAGGACAAGGGCCTGGAGAGGAGTATTGGTCTTTTCCCGCTTAACCACACAGAAATCCCGGTTGGGAGCATCAAAGGCGGTCATGGCCGGATGTGGGGAAGTCCGCTTGACAAAGGTGTACAAACTTCGTCTGTGCAGATTATCTCCTTCCGATTCTTTGTATCTGAGCAACTTAGCGGAAAAGGTACTTTTCTCAATCCATAAGCCCTCAGGCTGATAAGGACGCACACTTTCTCCTCCCACTTCATGGGCTATGAGACCACTCGCTACCAGTGCATTATCACGTATCATTTCTGCGGGCAGTCTATAGCTGGGTCCTCTTGCCAGAAGACGGTTTTCAGGATCTTTATTCAGTAATTCTTGAGAAGTTCTGGAATCTTGCTGATAGGTATGGGACGCGACCATGGTTTTGAGGAGTTGTTTCACATCCCACCCACTTTCCATAAAGTGGATGGCTAACCAGTCCAAGAGGGCAGGATGAGAGGGGAGCTCTCCCTGAACCCCAAAGTCTTGAGTAGTTTTTACCAATCCCGTCCCAAATAACATCTGCCAGTATCTGTTGACGGTTACTCGTGCAGTCAGAGGGTTATTCTCATCAAACAACCATTGGGCTAAGCCCAGGCGGTTAGGTGGCAGCGTATCTGGAAACGAAAGTACAGTTTCTGGAGTGGCAGGAAACACCTCATACATAGGAGCATCATATTCTCCTCTACTGTATGCATAAGCTTTTCGGGGAGCAGGGAGTTCCTCCATGACCATTACCTCAGGTATGGTGTTCATAGCCTCCAACCATTCTTTTCTTAGGTCATAAAGCGCTTTTTTTTCTTCCTTCAGTTTGCTATTTCTCCTCAGCCAATATTCAGAAAGTAATTCTTGCTTTTGGGGATGCTCATCTATTTTCTTGGGATCCAGACTTCCTGCTATCATTCCAATCTCAATGGGACTCAAGGCTCGTTCAAATAGCCTTATTTCATCTATTCTTCCTTTAAACACACCATACTCTCCTGTGAAGGCCCTGTAACTGGTAGACACCCTAATAGGTCTTTTGTCTGATTCCTTATCTGGTGCATTAGTAGGAAAGATGCTTTTGTAGAGCTGATCAAACTCTACCTGAGTTTCAGATTCTTCTCCGTCTATATACAGTCGAAACCCTGCTCCGTGGCCAGATCCATCATAAGTAAAGGCCACATGCTGCCACTGGTTTACTTCAATAGAGTCCAGTGTTCTCACATGTAGGTAATTATGTGGTAGACAGTGTATCAGGCGCACATTTAGTCGGTTATGACTGTCCAGGTAAAAGTCCCATCCTCGCCAAAATTCATCTTTGGTACCAGCGGTGCTGAGTAGACTTTGGGTGAGACCTACTTTCTTTTTGGTGGTGTTAATCCACATACCTGCCGAGTAGGAATCATATACCTCCAGTAGGCCTGTCCTCCGTAAATGTAGCCAATCAAAGTTCCCTTCAAACAGAAGTGCATTCCCTACCTTCCCTTCTACTGAGGTTGAGGGTCTGTGGGAGAAGGCCAAAAGTGTGTTATCTACGATATAGTTGTTGTCGATGCTGTTGCGGAAATACCAGGTACCTGCTTTTTCTGTGGATTTTCGTTCTCTAATACTTTCCAGAGGATAGTGGTACTGCTTGCCATGAATGATGTTCTGAGAGGGGAGGCCCTTTAAAAAATCCTTGGTGGATATGATCTCTTGTTGGGTAAGCTCTAGGTCTTTCTCTTTCTCTGCTATTTTTGTCTTAAGAAAGTTAATTCTCTCCTTAGTTTCCTGGTCTGCCACAGAAAGCATAGGGCCATAATTTCCATCATTTCCCGTCATCCCTAGCTCTTTGATGTTGTTAAAGAAGGAAGAAATCTGGTAGTATTCTTTCTGTGAAAGTGGATCAAACTTATGGTCATGGCATCTGGCACAGTTTAGGGTTAGACCCAGAAAGGCCGTTCCTACTGTTTCCGCTCTGTCGAATACATAATTCAACCTGAATTCCTCATCTATCACACCTCCTTCCGCTGTCATAGGATGATTGCGGTTAAAGGCTGTAGCTAATTTTTGAGAGTGGGTAGCGTCAGGAAGGAGATCCCCCGCCAACTGCTCAGTTACAAACTGGTCATAGGGCATGTTCTGATGGAAGGCATTTATGACCCAGTCCCGCCATGGCCACATCATACGCCAACCATCAGCGTGTAAGCCGTGGGAATCTGCGTAGCGTGCTACGTCCATCCAATCCATAGCTAGTCTCTCTGCTGCAGCTTCTGAAGCCAGCAATCTATCTACCACCTTTTCATAAGCTTTGGCAGATGTATCTGCTACAAAAGCTTCTACTTCCTCAACAGTGGGAGGAAGGCCTGTGAGATCCAGGCTTACCCGTCTGAGTAACTGTTCCTTATTGGCTAAGGGAGAAGGAGAAAGATTCTCACCCTCCAGCTTCGCAAAAACGAATTGATCAATAGGGTTTTTGGCAAGAGGAGTTTGTGCAGTGGACTTAGGTATTTTGGGCGTCTCTGGTTTGGAGAAAGCCCAGTGCTCCTTCCATTTGGCACCTTGCTGGACCCACTTGATGAGAATAGCTTTTTCCCTATCTGTGAGGGTGAGGTGAGATTCTGGGGGAGGCATCAGTATCTCATGATTCTCTGTCAGAATCCGGTGGATAGCTACACTTCTTCCTACGCTTCCAGCTACAAATGCCTTCCCTTTCCCACTTGCCAGGCTGGCGAAAGCGTCTCTTTCCAGGTCTAGGCGTAGTTCTGCCTGCCTACTATTGGCATCTGGGCCATGGCAGCTAAAGCATCTATCGGAGAGAATAGGGCGCACGTGAAAATTGAAGTCTATCTGCTCTGGAAGGGAAGCATTCGCGAATTCAACCTCTTCAGGAATGTTAGGGCCACATGCCTGAAAAAGGCATATAAGTAGGACAGAAAAAGTACAGGTAAGAG
>JBCDBC010000457.1:0-5031 GCA_039184535.1 Bacteroidota bacterium
ATTAAAGTCGATCTCCTGAGCGTGCAGGGAACGGCCGGAGGTCTGGATGTGGTACTTCAACTTTTGCGAACGAGCGTTAGCGCCATACTTATACTTCATGGCCTTGGCCCATATCCTTCTCGCGACACGTCCTATGACTGCGTATTCTGGATCTACCCCATTGGAGAAGAAGAAGGAGAGGTTAGGCGCGAACTCATCTATGTGCATGCCTCTGGCCAAATAGTACTCCACAAAGGTGAACCCATTGGAGAGGGTAAAGGCCAATTGGGAAATAGGATTAGCACCTGCTTCCGCTATGTGATAGCCTGAAATGGAGACAGAATAGAAGTTTCTCACCTTATGATCTATGAAGTACTGCTGCACATCTCCCATCAGTTTGAGGGAGAATTCAGTGGAGAAAATACAGGTATTCTGGGCCTGATCTTCCTTGAGAATATCAGCCTGTACGGTACCTCGAACTGCTGATAGTGCTTTAGCTTTGAGTTGCTGGTAGATTTCTGGATCCAGGATTTGATCCCCAGTTAGTCCTAATAGCATCAGGCCTAGCCCATCATTCCCTTCAGGAATTTCTTCTTCATACTTAGGCCTGGGTAGTCCATTATCATCATATAGTTCCTTAAACTTGGCTTCCACCAAGTGCTCTAGCCCGTGCTCCTTTATGTAGATCTCACACTGCTGATCTATGGCCGCGTTCATGAAGAATGCACTGATGGTAGCTGCGGGGCCATTGATGGTCATAGAAACAGAAGTAGTAGGATTACACAGATCAAATCCCGAGTATAGCTTCTTCGCATCATTTAGCGAGCTGATGTTCACTCCGCTATTCCCTACCTTTCCGTAAATGTCAGGTCTATGATCTGGGTTTTCTCCATATAGAGTTACTGAGTCAAAGGCAGTCGAAAGGCGCTTGGCAGGCATACCCATAGAGAGGTAGTGGAAGCGCTTATTGGTACGCTCAGGTCCTCCCTCTCCTGCAAACATACGGGTGGGATCTTCTCCCTTTCGCTTGAAAGGAAACACACCGGCTGTATAGGGAAATTCTCCAGGTACATTTTCCTGAAGAGACCACTTAAGTATCTCACCCCAATCCTGGTACTTAGGCAGAATGACTTTGGGGATTTTGTTGTGAGATAGGGTTTCTGTGTAATTCTCCACGGTGATATCCCTGCCTCTTACCTGATAGGTGAAGTTGTCCTGAGAATAGGCTTCTTTCTTTTCTTCCCATTGCTCCAGAATTTCCAGATTTTCTGCTGAGAGTTCCCGACTTAATTTCTCCTTAGTGGATGCTAAGGTAGCAGCAGTCTGAGAATCTTCTTCTATGAGCGTTATGGCTTTATCCAGGGCAAAGAGGTTTCTGGCAACCTCACTCTGGGCCTCTGCCTCCTGATTATAGGTGCGAATGCCTTCACTGATCTCAGAAAGGTACCTCACTCTGGAAGGAGGGATGATGTATTGCTTCTCGCTTCGTGCAGCGCTTTCATCAGCTGATTGAGCAGGATCACCTTTCCAAATCCTTGAAAATATGGCTTCGAATAAGTCATTGACTCCGGGATCATTAAACTGGGAAGCTATGGATCCATAGACGGGCATGCTATCTACAGGTTCCTCCCATAACTCATGGTTACGCTGATATTGTTTTTTGACATCTCTTAGCGCATCTAAGGCGCCTCGTTTATCAAATTTGTTGATGGCAACCACATCTGCGAAGTCCAGTATGTCTATCTTCTCTAACTGAGAAGCTGCACCGAATTCTGGTGTCATCACATAAACAGATAGATCTGCATGATCCACTATTTCTGAGTCAGACTGGCCTATGCCAGAAGTTTCCAGTATGATCAAATCAAAGCCTGCCTGTCTCAGAATGGCTATGCTGCTGTCTATATGCTTGTTTAGGGCCAGGTTATACTGACGTGTAGCTAAGGATCGCATAAACACCCGCTCATGTGCGATGGCGTTCATACGGATTCTGTCTCCCAGAAGGGCTCCTCCTGTTTTTCTTTTGGAAGGATCTACTGATATAATGGCCAGGGTTTTCTCCGGATAGGTAGTTAGGTAGCGCAACACCAGTTCATCTACCAAGCTGGATTTACCTGCTCCACCTGTGCCTGTGATTCCTAAAACGGGTATGGTACTTTCCTTCTGCCCCTCTTGAAGTTTATCTATCCATTCCTGATGTTCTTCAGGATGGTTCTCTACAGCAGAGATGAGTTGGGCTACTGCCAGGTAGTTATTAGTGTCAGCTCTTTTCAGTTGTCCGTTCAGGTTTACGCCCAAGGGATAATCACATTTCTCCAGCAGATCATTGATCATGCCTTGAAGCCCCATTTTTCTCCCGTCGTCAGGAGAGTAAATACGGCAGATGCCATAGTCATGAAGCTCCTCTATTTCGTGTGGGAGAATGGTTCCTCCTCCTCCGCCAAAGAGTTTGATATGGCTAGCCCCCTTCTGCTGGAGTAGGTCATAAGCGTATTTGAAGAACTCAATGTGTCCTCCCTGATAGGAAGTGATGGCTATTCCTTGCACATCCTCCTGTATAGCGGCATCTATGATCTCATGCACGGGACGGTTGTGCCCCAGGTGGATGACCTCTGCGCCGGAACGTTGGATGATCCTACGCATGATGTTGATGGCAGCATCGTGCCCATCAAAGAGGGAACCCGCTGTCAGTATGCGAATTTTATGCTGAAGGGTGTAGGGAGCTACTTTTTGCATAGCTGTTTTCTTTTCTCTTTTTCAATTATTTCGCTGTAGAGACGCAATATTTTGCGTCTCTACGATATCCAATTATCGCGTCTCTACAGATGTATCTTCCTTTGCGCCTTGGCGTCTTTGCGTGAACAAAAACCCTACAAAGGAATATTTCCATGTTTCTTTTTAGGCATGCTGTCCACCTTGTTTTCCAGCATGGCGAATGCCTTGATCAGTTTCCTTCGGGTGTTGTGTGGGAGAATGACCTCATCTATGAAGCCTCTCTCAGCAGCAGTATAAGGATTTGCAAACTTATCTGCATACTCCTGTTCTTTCTCCTTAAGCTTTTCTTCAGGATTATCAGCCGCCTGAATTTCTCGCTTAAAGATGATTTCACTGGCTCCTTTGGCACCCATTACAGCTATTTCTGCTGAAGGCCAGGCGTAATTCATATCAGCCCCTATGTGCTTGGAGTTCATCACATCATAGGCACCTCCATAGGCTTTACGGGTGATGACGGTTACTTTGGGGACAGTAGCTTCGCTAAGTGCGTACAGCAGTTTTGCTCCATTAGTGATGATACCATTCCATTCCTGGTCAGTTCCTGGTAAGAAGCCCGGTACATCTACTAACACCAATAACGGGATATTGAAGCAGTCACAAAAGCGAGTAAATCGGGCTGCCTTACGGGAACTCTCCACGTCCAGTACGCCTGCCAGACTCATGGGCTGATTGGCTACTATGCCTATGCTTCTTCCTGCCAGTCTGCTAAAGCCTACCACTATGTTCTCCGCATAGTCTTTATGTATCTCGAAGAAAGAGTCTTCATCTGTAATGCCAGCTATCACCTCACGCATATCGTAGGGCTGGTTAGCATTCTCAGGAACAATCTTGTCCAGCTCTTCTCTTACCTCTTCTCCTAACTCAAATGGAAGACTTGCCGGCGGCTCTTCACAGTTTTGTGGTAGGTAACTGAGCAACTTCTTCACCTGGTTCAGGCAGTCTACATCATTGGCAGCGGTAAGGTGAGTTACGCCTGACTTAGTAGCATGGGTATGGGCTCCTCCTAGTTCTTCCGAGCTTACTTCCTCATTGGTTACAGTCTTCACTACATTCGGGCCTGTTACAAACATATAACTGGTCTCCTCCACCATGATGGTGAAGTCTGTCATAGCCGGAGAATACACGGCTCCTCCAGCACAAGGGCCCATTATGGCTGAGATCTGAGGGATAACACCGGAAGCCTTTACGTTTCTATAGAAGATATCTGCATAACCTCCGAGTGAGCGTACTCCTTCCTGAATTCTGGCGCCTCCACTATCGTTAAGGCCTATAAGAGGCGCACCTACCTTCATGGCCATGTCCATGATCTTGCAGATCTTCTCAGCATGGGTCTCTGATAATGCTCCGCCAAAAACCGTAAAGTCCTGGGCAAAAACATACACCAGTCTGCCATTCACGGTGCCATAGCCAGTTACTACGCCATCTCCATAAAATACCTGCTTATCCATCCCGAAGTCCTTGGTTCTATGGGTAACCAGCCCCCCTATTTCTTCAAAAGAACCTGGATCCATGAAAAGATGAACCCTTTCTCTGGCTGTGAGCTTACCTTTCTGGTGCTGTTTATCTATACGGACCTGCCCACCACCTAAGTGAGATTGGTCAATTTTTTCCTGAAGTATGTTGAGTTTATCTGTCATGTCTAGGATGTACGATTTTGGCGCCAACTATCATCGGCATTTACAGGTGGGGTTAATTGTCTGGAAGCTTCCAGGAATAGCTTGAGCCCTACTTTAGCCGCTATCTCCTGTTCCTTTTTACTGGATTCCAGTATGCTTTCCGGAGAATAGAACTTCTTCACAAAGTGCGTATCAAATTCTCCTGAGGTAAAGGCCTCATGCTCACATACAAACTTTCCGAAGGAGAGGGTAGTGGCTATGCCCTCAATTTTATAGGCTTGTATGGCTTCAATCATGAGTTGGATGGCCTCTTCTCTGCTGCCTCCATAAGTGATCAGCTTCGCGATCATGGGATCATAGTAGATGGGGATATCCATGCCTTCCTCGTAGCCATCATCTACTCGTATACCTTCACCTTCCGGGACTTGGTAACTACTTAGGGTACCTACATTGGGGAGGAAATTATCGAGTGGGTCTTCCGCATACACACGTAGTTCCAAAGAGTGCCCCTGAATGTTAAGGTCTTCCTGTGAGAAAGAAAGCACTTCTCCTCTGGCAACTCTGATTTGTTGCTCCACCAGATCTATCCCAGTAATCATTTCCGTTACAGGATGCTCCACCTGTAGGCGAGTATTCATTTCCAGGAAGTAGAAGTTCTTATCTG
>JBCDBC010000458.1:0-5030 GCA_039184535.1 Bacteroidota bacterium
GTCATAGAGCGGGTGTTAAGGTTGAAGTGTGTGATAAGAGACTTTCCCAGAGTTTGTCTACATGCTTTTGCTGGACATAAGTCTGTCCTATGACTACTCTAAGGGTATATTTGCCATCCAGTTTGGTGTGGGTTAAATAAACCTCTCCACCATCATTCATGCTTTTTACTAGTTGTGCGTTTAATTCGTTGAGTTGGGCTTCATCCATGCCTTGAGGTTTGTATCTAAAGCATACCAAATTCAAAGGCACGGGTGCCAATATTTCAAAATTAGGATGTGCTTCCAGTTTCTTCACTAAATTCTGGGTAAGTGCTATATGTCCACGGAGAATTTCCTGCATCCCACTGAGTCCCATGTTTCTCATCACAAACCACAGCTTGAGGGCACGGAATCTTCTCCCTAGTGGGATTCCCCAGTCGCGGTAGTTATTCACGGTCTGGTCAAACTGAGTTTTGAGGTATTCCGGGAGAATCTCAAAGGTTCTGATAAGCGTACCCTTGTCCTTCACAAAGTAGGCCGTACAGTCAAAGTTAGTGAACATCCACTTGTGCGGATTGAAGACAAAACTGTCAGCCAGTTCTACCCCTTTCTGTGTATCTCTGAATTCGGGTAGGAGGAATGCGGTCCCTGCATAGGCTGCATCCACGTGAAACCATATCCCAAATTCCTGGCAAATCTCTCCAAGTTCCCTCAGTGGGTCCATGGCAGTAGAGCCTGTAGTTCCTGTTGCCGCTATCACAATGAGGGGAGTCAATCCATTCTCAATATCTTCTTGTATAGCCTTTCTCAAGAGATCTGGCTTCATGGCGAAGGTCTCATCTACCCCCACCTTCACGGTATTGGCAGATCCTATTCCGGCTATTTTAGCTCCTTTCTCTATGGAAGAATGGGTCTGAGAAGAACAGTATACCCGGAATTTCTCATTCCCCTGAAAGCCGTTTTTATTGATATGGAAGTCGGTTTTCAGTTCTCTGGCAGAGAGAATGGCATTTAGGGTAGCATCTGAGGCGGTAGACTGTATACTTCCTTCCCACTCTGAGGGTAGTTGCATCACCTCCTTCAGCCAGTTCATCATAGCCTCTTCCAGTTCGGCAGCTGCGGGGGAAGTATCCCATATCATGCACTGTGCGCCTAAAGCTGCCGTCAGCATTTCTCCCAGTAAGGAAGGAAAGCTGGTATTTGCCGGGAAGTAAGAGTGATAGTTGGGATGCTGCCAGTGCGTAATCCCCGGCATGATGACATCCTGAAAGTCCTTGAGAATTTCATCCATGGATTCGCCAGTCTCAGGCATTTGTTTGGGAATCTGTTCCAGAATCTCTCCTGGTTTTACCTGAGACTTGACGGGATATTGTTCTATTTGTTGGTAGTAGTCTGCCATCCAGTCCACGACCTGGTGGGCATATGCTCGGAAGTCTTCCGCCTTCATGTATGTATTAAGTTAGGTCATTCAGCAATTAGATCAATTTAGGAAAAATTCCCTGTGACCCCAGAGTGCAAGGCCTTGTATTTGGAGAATCAGACTAAATTATCTGAAAGCCTTTCATCAGACTCATGGACTTTCATTTTCATCATTATCTTTGTGCCAACAAACAATTAAGCAGGAGCAACATTTTATGGAAAGCTTATATCCTCTCACCTTCCAAACCATTTATAAAGACAAACTCTGGGGTGGCCAGAAAATCAGAACGCATTTAGGGAAAGATTTTGGAGAATTGCCTAACTGTGGAGAAACCTGGGAAATTTCCGGTGTAAAAGACCATGTATCCATTGTAGCTGAAGGTTCTCTGAAAGGAAAATCGCTAAAGGAGCTCATGGAAGCATACAAAGGAGCGTTATTAGGTGAGCAGGTGTACGCACGCTTTGGAACAGAATTTCCGCTTCTGGTGAAATTTATAGATGCCAATGCGGACCTTTCCATACAGGTACACCCTGATGATACCCTTGCGAAAAAACGCCACGATTCATTCGGGAAGACAGAGATGTGGTACATCTTCCAGGCCGATGAAGGTTCGAAATTGATTTCCGGCTTCAACAAGACTGTGAGTAAGGAGGAGTACCTGGAACACTTCAATGGAGGGAAGTTAATGGATATCCTCAATCAGGAAGCGGTAGAGGCTGATGATGTCTTCTTTCTCCCAGCAGGAAGGGTGCATACTATTGGAAAGGGCTTACTTCTGGCTGAAATCCAGCAGACCTCAGACATTACTTACCGCATTTATGACTTCGATAGAGTAGATGCCAATGGCAACAAAAGGGAACTCCACGTAGAAGAGGCGCTGGATGCCATAGACTTCAAGCACTACGAGAACTATAAAACTGCTTACGAGAAAAAGGAAAATGAGCCGGTAACCCTGGTAGAAAGTAACTACTTCATCACCAACCGACTTCATTTCTCAGAATCCACCAACAGAGATCATTCTGACAAAGACTCCTTCGTCATATACGTGTGTATGGAAGGAAGCCTAAGTATGGCTTACGGAGATCAGCAATTAGCTGTGAAGAAAGGAGATGCGGTACTCCTACCTGCCTCCATCAAATCAGTAGAACTCATCCCCGACGGCAGCTTTAAGGTGCTGGAGAGTTGGGTGCCAGCAGTATAGCTTTTTTTGTCATCCCAGTGGGTTTGTCACGGATTGCTTGTAGGGTCGGCCGGGATCTGGTGGAGCAGATACCCTTCTTAGGATAGATCAAAGGATCCAACAAACTTTGCTACTTAGTGGCTTGGTGTGAAAATATCCCACGCAAAGTCGCTAAGCCGCGAAGAAAATCACTCCCCTTCCACCACAGGTGGTCCCTTTAATGCTAAATCTGCTAATGCTTCACGAAGACCAGCCATGAATTCAGGGCCGGGATCACTTTTCTCTGTGAAGTAGTTGGGGTCCATTTCTTTCCAGAGTGGATGCTGCGTAAGCTTGAAGGCCTTATACTCGTCATGGCCAATCATGTATTCAATGTCATGCCTTTCGGCTAGTTGGGCAATGAGCTTAATGTTGGATTCGAGCTGAGCTTCTGTCAAAGGCGTTTCCGCTGTTCCTCCTACATTCTCTATGCCTATGGAGCACCAGTTTAGCCCAATGATATGTCGGGCAAATACCGTATCTGGCAAAGTCTGGTAGATGGTCCCATCCTGATCTACCACATACTGAATCCCCACATTTAAGGAAGAAGCGGAGGCGATGTCGGCCCGCCCTTTGAGCGTCTCAGGATCAAAGGCGGCAAAGGTCCCCTCCAGCGTAGGAATAGCGGTATGGTGAACCACCACTACTTTGGGATCTATAATAGGCTCCTGCCAGTCCAAGTCATGATGAGACTTGATATAGGAGAGGGAAAGAATTCTACGGGTAGGTCCAAAAGGAATAGGTCGCTGAATGATCTCTAGTTCTTCTCCTGCAGCAACTTCTTCTGCTGCTTGTTCAGTGGTTGTACTGGTTTCTGAAGAGCTACATGAATACAGCAAGATCCCCAGGAGAAATAGGCTTATGGTAGACAGTGGATTGATTCGGAACATAGCAAAAAATTATACTTTTTCTGACATACTTACTCTAATACGAACGGCGGTAGTGAGAATACCTTCCAGTAGGTCCATTTGGAGCATGCTAGCAGCATCACTTTTAGCAGTATGAGGTTCTGGGTGAGTTTCTATGAAGAGTCCGTCTGCACCTGCCGCTATGGCCGAATGGCACATGGTTCTAATCATATTGGCATCTCCTCCCGTAATGCCTGAGGTTTGATTAGGACGTTGAACGGAGTGGGTACAGTCCATCACTACCTTCCCACCAAAGGCCTGCATGCGAGGGATGCTGGTCATGTCTACCACTAGCGACTCATACCCAAAGGTGGTTCCTCTCTCGGTCAACCAAATATTCTCGTTACCTGTGGAGGCTACCTTATCTCTGGCAAACTTCATGGCCTCAGGAGATAGAAACTGCCCCTTTTTAATGTTTACCCCTTTGCCCGTTTTTCCAGCTGCCAGTAACAAATCTGTTTGTCTACATAGAAAGGCCGGAATCTGAAGGTAGTCCACATACTCGGCCACATGCTCGCATTCATAGCTCTCATGCACATCCGTGACTACAGGCACCTCAAACTGTTCTCTCACCTCTGCCAGTATCTTCAGGGCATCCTCTTTGCCTATGCCCGTAAAGCTGTCCAAACGGGTACGATTAGCTTTTTTATAGGACCCTTTGAAAATATAGGTGATCCCCAGCTTATCTGTAATGCCTTTCACCGCTTCGGCTATTCTCATAGCCATATCCCGCTCCTCTATGGCACAGGGACCTGATAGTAGAAATAAGTTGCTCATGATAAATCCATGGTTTTCAAAATGGAGCCCAGATAGCCTCCATGATGTCTTTTGAGAAATCCCTCTTTGGTAAACTCAGTTTTGTTGATCAGCAGGACAGTGAGTATGTGTCCTATCACATGCATGCAGGTGATAGAAGTAGTAGGCGTCAAATCCATAGGGCAAACCTCTTCAGGAGCTCCTGTCTCCAGGACCACATCTCCCTGCTTGGCCAATGGGCTCTCCACATTTCCGCTAATGACTATTCTCGCTTGTTTCCCATGAAGGTTATGAGAGAGAATACACAGCTCTAGCAGCTCTCTTGTCTTCCCTGAATTTGAAATCAGGATGAATACGTCTTCCTTATGTACTAGGCCTAAGTCGCCATGCTGGGCTTCTGAAGGGTGAAGGTAAACTGCGGGTGTACCTGTGGAGGATAGGGTAGAGGCCAGGTTTTGGGCTACCTGTCCAGCCTTACCTATGCCACTGGTGACTACCTTGCCATGCTTCACATGCACCTGCTGATAAATAAGCTCTATGGCTTTCTCATACTGATTGGAGGCAGGAATTTGCTGAATGGCTTCAGCCTCTTTCTGGAGTATATACTGGATGTTTTCGTTCATCACTTTATTGGCTTCCCAAATGCAATCTTGCTGCAAATTAACTACAATTGTACTGTAAATAAGTTATTTTAACATAAAACAAGCTAATCCATTTGCATGGAGGGTAAGCAGACAGTTTTTAAAAA
>JBCDBC010000459.1:0-5028 GCA_039184535.1 Bacteroidota bacterium
ATCTAGCTATCGGGAATAGATATGCCATTTCAACTTATCCGTGGGATAATCTTGTTTATACTTTACATCTCTGCCATGGTCCATTTTATGGGCTGGGATTATCCATTCCTGTACATAGGTTACACCATAGTATTTTCTGTACTATTTACTCTCGCTTTCCTGGAATGGAAAAGGGGCTCTGTGCTTCTCTATGTCATCGTCTATGGTCTTCTAAGCTTGTTGATAGGCCTGTTCATTAGGACCTTTCCTTTTTCTCCTATAGTGAAATTGATGATGAATGGAAGAGAATTTATTCTCCTCTTCGTGTTCTCTCTCTTCACCATTATTCTCATGGAAATACTGGTCATGCGGGATAAATATTTCATCATTCCCATGATCAGGGTAGTCCTCATAGGGCTGGTGTGCACATTCTTTATTGGGAAGTATGGCTTTTCTCCTAAGTATGAACTTCCTACCCCCAGCGGTCCCTATACAATAGGGACACAGACATTTGAGTTAGCTCTTTCTTATCAGCATCAAGACATTCTTAATACTTCAAAGGATTCCATACATTATCTCTACCAACTATTCTACCCCTCTCAGAATTCCGAGGGTAAGAGTTCTATTCCATTTAAGAATTTGCAAACGGTTACCACCAATAGCTTTGAGGGAATTCCTATTGTAGAAGAAGGTAGCTTTCCGCTTATCATATATTCTCCGGGTGCAGGTGGATCCAGATTTGACAACCTAAGCCAGATAGAAGAACTCGTCAGTCAGGGCTACATGGTAGCCGCTATTGAACACCCTTATTTGACAGATATCAGGTATGCGAATGGCCGCTTTCTGAAAGCCTATAATTACCCTAAGTCGGCTCATCCCAACCATAATATGGTGGATCTTGCCCATGATTTACGGGTAGCCCAAATTCAGGAAGTGATGAAGGAAATTTTACAAAGGGCTAAAACTGATACTGCTTCCCTCTTCACTCATATAGATCAACAAAAGACAGGGATATTTGGTTGGTCGATTGGAGGTTCCGCTGCGGTAGATCTCTGTTCCAATACCCAACTCTTTCAGGCAGGAGTCAACCTTGACGGCTGGGGATTCATGGATATTTTTCCAGGGAAAACCCGACTAAAGGCTCCCTTTCTCTATTTACGCTCTGATATCAAGCCTGCCAAAGGACTGGATCTCATGGGGACTGGAAAAGATATGGAAGAGGTGAAACGTATGGATGAAAGGCAGATAGAACGTGAATTACAACTCATAGAAAATTCCCGGGTAGACGTTCATGCTTACGTCATTACAGGCGCTTTCCACTCCAATCTCAGAGACCACGGACTATTAAGAGTATCAAGATTAGGCCCTATTTATCCAGAAAGGTGCAATGAAATCGTTACTCAATCATTGAGACACTTCTTTGACCAGCATGTGAAAGGAGAAAGAGAAGAAGAATTTCTTGATTGGGCCATAGGAGAAGAAGAGCTAAAAGCTGTAGAAGCAAGCGAAGAAAGATAGTAAAGCTTGGTTTATACGGGTCTCAGAAATTCTATTTCAATGACTTAATCATCTCAACTTTCAATCTAACCACATTTAGAATATTTTACTAACTTCACTTTTCACCATATCCGAAACACCCTACGCCAATCATATGTCATTCCCATACCAAAAAACCTTATTTATCCCTTCAGACAATGGGATGTTTGCTCAAAAGACCTTTCAGGAAGCCCTTGATAAGATGGACCAGGTGCTACTAGTAGTACTCGATAATACTTCAGACGCTGAGCAAACTGCCATACTTGCCAATAAAATGGCAGGAGAAATGGATGAACCCAGATGGGTCATTTGGATAAGAAGGCAGGATCAAATTCAGGAACACCTAGATCAGATTTCTGATCCCCAAAGTCTGGTCAACGACTGGGACTCCGTCCTGGCATTCTCCCTTTCCAGAGGAGCCAGAGAAATCCGTTTCGTCATACCCACAGGAAATGGACCCGCCACCAATGTCCAAATGTTTGATGCCTATAACAAAGCCAGCAGAACCCAAGCCTAATCATGAAATCACCCATAGTTCTCTTTCTCCTACTAGCCACCAATCTGGCTTTCAGTCAGTCTATTCTCAAGATTACAGAAATAGATGATGTAGGGAAAACACACGAATTTAAGTCTGTCAAACCCATAGTAGACATTAATTCCAGCCTTAACATCAAGCTGGATAAATCCCGACTGCTGAGCAGAATAGGGAGAAAGTATAAAGATCAGGAAGGGGTGGATTCTATTCTTAACAGGATAGACTCCCTCAGAAAAGGGGAAGAGGCCGTAGCCAGAAGCATGGAAGCCTATAGTCGTGCATACGAAAGCTTTCTAGCAGAAAGAACTGCCGAAGCCCGTGAGGCATTAATAGCGGCAGATGCCAAACGTGCAGACTTCTCAGATGAGATCAGGACTTCCATGAGTGGGAATCAGGTCTTTGAGGATGATTTTGGGAAACTACTGTCAGAAAAAATGGCGGAGGGGGATTTTTCTACTACCGGCCAATATCAGGCACTGGTAGAAGCAGTGCTCCTAGATATCGAAAGGCTGGACCAGCAGTTAGAAGCCCTGTTAAAAGATAATGTAACCATCAGTCTGGCAGCTTCCCGGATTTCCAATAATCAGGTAGTAGATCTGAATATCCCTGGATTTGATGATAATCCTGAGCAGGACTACTATGAGGTAAGTCGCTTTAAGATAGCCCTTCTACCCGAAGACCGACAAAGACTGACTGAGTTATCCGCTGCTTATCAGGATGCAGTTCCAGAAGAACTGTTTAAGAACGTAACTAACTCCATTCCTACATTTCTTAGAAGAAAAGTTCAGGAGAAAGTAGGAGCCATTGGCCAAATCGTGGATCAGCTACTTCTGGACCTGGGAACCGTAGCTTTGGAAGAAATAAAGCCTGTTCTTAATCAGATCAACTTATTGAGAAGTTCTCTGAATAGGCTGGAAAACCTCTCCAAGCAGGAAATCAAGGCAGAAACCCAATTAGGACTGATACAACAAATAGATGATAATATCCTCAGTCTCACCGAGCAAGTGGTAGGCCTATCTGACTTGGTAAAAGAACTCCTGAAAAAAGACCTCAGAAGCACTGTAAAAGCACAGTTATCAAAAGCCCTTAATAAGATAGATCTTGCCAAGACTGACATTAAGGAGGTAGTAACCGGCGATATTCGGGAAATGATCAAAGGCCTGATTTCAGCCAATAATGCTGCCTTACTTAAGAAAAAATCTCTGGAGATCAGTGATAAGGTTTACCGTCTAAGCTTAGAAGATCTACCAGAGGAAGAAACCCGCCTAGATTTGAAAGTGAGTGGGGTGAGAAAGAGTGGAGATAATCTACTAATCAGGCTGGTGTACTTTGATCAGGCCAAGCCTGAGAAAGCCATTCCGCTAGAGACCTATGAACCTATATTGATGGAGACACTTTCAAGAATTCACTCTACAGTAGCCTTCGTCTTTGCCAAGCCAGTTAATACTGATGTTTACAACAGTTTTAAGGGAGGCCCGGGATATAGCATCCTACTGAAGTTTGGTAGTAGAAACAGGCTGTATAAGCAGTTTTTCGATATAGGGCTAGGTTTACAGGTAGCCAGTTTCGACTTTAACAATGATGATGTACCCGAACTGGGTGGGGGAATAGTAGTAAGCATATTCAAGGACTACCTTCAGGGAGGTTGGGGCCTTAACTTCAATGAGAATATGGGCTACAGTTTCGTAGGGCTGAGAATTCCGATTCCTAACGGCGCGCTCTTTCCTGCCAATCCACAGAATTAGCAATCCAGGGTTCGCCTAAGCAGCCTGCTTTCGCCAAACCAGCATCTTATAGGGGGTTACAGACTGATGATCTAACTCCTCACTAGAGAATGTATACTCGAAACTGATGTCTAGCGCTTTCTCCATGAAGAGTGATGAATTCGCCACTTCTTCAAGTTCATGGGTGATTCTTTTATTCTCAGGTATACAAAAGACTACATAACTGCCTTCCTTTACTTTGGAGAAAATGGAACTTATCCAGTCTATTTCTTTCTGTCGATCCTTCTTGGTAAAGTGAAGCATGCTGTCCAAAAGCACAAAGCCAAAGTTCTCGTAGTCATCAAATGTAAACATATCCTCCACCAGACCTTCTAAAGAGAGATTCTCTGAAGCAGCCACTTCCATCATCTGGCCTATGCCTACGCTGGAGTTGTCAAGTCCGGTTACATGATATCCCAAGCGTGCTAGTGGAATGGCATTTCTCCCTTGGCCACAACCAACATCTAATATCCTTCCCTCAGGAGGCATTTCCTGAAAGAAGGATATGAGGGTAGGGTGAGCATCCCCAAAGTAATTCTCAATCTGATAATAAGCATCATAGCTACTAGACATAGGGTAGAATTACCTGGGTATATATCATCTCTAATCCATTAAGTCTGAAAACAGGAGTGCGTTCATGAAGAGCTTATTGGTTCCATACCAAAAGGCTCTGAAGTTAGGGTTATCAGTAAAAGCAATGATACGCCCTCTCCCCAAACGGGAAATATTCACTGCCGCTGTACCACCTAAAGCTTCCAGGTTCTTATCTGAAATATATCCACTCAGCAAAGGCTCATCGGTATACCTGATGGGGTTAGCGTAAGTGCCTTCACTCAGCTTCATGAACATGGTACTGTTTCTGAATAGGGGAATTTTCTCCTGTGTATAGCCATAGGCTATGGGGTGAGTCAGGTCCATTTCTGCCTGGAAAATAGATCCTCCTATCACCTGAGCGCCATTTCTGTTACTTCTACCGGCATATGGAAGAGGTGCTTCAGTGCTGTCTTCTTCTGCATAGTCAAAACTTATACTGGTCCAATCCTGTCCTGCTAGCCATTGGGTAGCAGCACGCATGGCAATCACATCCCCCCCTTTTCAGAAACAGTACCATGTTCATGAAGCTGAGTGAAGGCACTTACGCTAACCCCATCAGGTATACCGATGAGCCTTTGCTGAGTGGATATATTTCAGATAAGAACCTGGAAGCTTTAGGTG
>JBCDBC010000460.1:0-5010 GCA_039184535.1 Bacteroidota bacterium
GGCTCTGTAAATAATACCAGAGTAAAAATCTACATTAGGGAACAGCTTTCTACTAGAGAAATAAGGATCCTTAATGGCTTCCTGCTCCAAAGAAGATGCTATACTTAGTACAGGATCATCTACGCTTAGTTCTGATAAAATCTTATCAGCATATTTTTTAATGACTCTAGCTCTTGGATCATAGTTTTTATACACTCTATGTCCAAAACCCATCAGCCTGAAAGGATCACTTTTGTCCTTGGCTTTAGCAAGATACTTTTCGGTATCTCCACCATCTTTCTTGATGGATTCCAGCATTTCCAGTACAGCCTGGTTAGCTCCTCCATGTAGTGGGCCCCACAGAGCAGAGTTGCCGGCAGCAACAGCTGCAAAAAGGTTTACATGGGAAGATCCTACCAATCTCACTGAGGCAGCAGAGCAGTTCTGCTCGTGATCTGCGTGCAGGATTAAGAGGGTATCTATGGCCTCCACAGTTACTTCATCCACCTTGCCCAGCATCATATTCAGGAAGTTAGCTACATAGCCCAGAGATGGATCTGGATCTATATAAGGCATACCCTGAGATCTTCTGAAAATGTAGGCAGCCAGAACAGGAATGTTGGCCAATATTCTGAAGATGGTTTTGTGTCTTATTTCTTCGTCAGTCCAGGAGTCTAAATTCTCTCCAAAAAATCCGGAGAGAGAAGCCAGAGCTACTGTAAGCATCCCCATAGGATGGGTGTCATCAGGCAATGCATTTAGGACATCCTTAATTCCAGAAGGTATACCTGTATGAGCTGCCAGCTCTTTATTGAAAGCGTCTAATTCTGTTGCGGTAGGTAATTCTCCATGAAGGAGCATATAGATAACTTCCGGGAAGTCTGCTTTTTCTGCTAATTGTTCTATGGGGTAGCCCCTGTGGAGAAGCACTCCGTTTTCTCCATCTATGAAGGTTATGGCACTGGTGGTAGATCCTGTATTTTTAAATCCTGGATCCAGAGTTACATACTTGGTAGATCCTCTTAGTTTTGAAATATCTATCCCTTTTTCATCAAAGGTCCCAACGAAAACGGGAAGTTCATAGGATTCATCACCTATGGTAATGTTAATGGTTTCATCAATAGCAGTAATACTGGCCATATTTCTAGATTTAAACGAGTGTCTGGAGGAAAAAAGAATGAACGCTAGGCAAAAAAAGCTAAAGCTCCTGACCTTTTCTTATTCACAGAGAACGCAAGAGAGATGCAGATTTAGCGAATCTTCGCTGAGCCAAACAATTAAGCCAAATATTCAACGAAATACAAGAATATCCATCAGCTCTCATGTCATTTGAAAGACCATGTTAAGCCTTTATTCCTTTTACTTAATTATACTCTTATCTCTCACATTTGGTTTGTATTCATCCATCTCTTTTAAGGCTTCTCCATACCCTCCATTTAGGATGGGGAACCTGCACCAGGTTTTCGGATCCAGGTTTTTATCATCCAGATGAAAGCTGGGGGCATAGCGTTCCCTTTTCCATTGGTTTCTGGACCAAAGTGTAAAGAATTTCCTGATATAGGCCTTCAAAAGATGGTCTTCCGTAATGCCTTTCAGACTTTCAAACACTTCCACTGGAGATTTATAGTCCCTGATGGCACAGGCTTCTATCTCATCCAGTATATCATAAGGCATAAGGTCAGCCTCATCTGTTTGGTCATAGTTGGAAGGCCTGAGTTCTGCCGTAGGCTTGAGAGAATTTACAAATTGTAGAGAAGGCAGATCCAACTCCTTTTCTGCCCATTGTAGCCATTGGATAATGCTTTGTTTGTCTATCCCTCCCAGTGGAGCTAATCCTCCGGAGGTATCTCCATCCATGGTAGCATAGCCTACAGCTGCTTCACTTCGGTTACTGGTGGTGATCAGCAGGGATCTCCTCATATTGGCTATCATCCAAATACCCGGAGACCTTAGGCGTGCCTGTATGTTCTGAAGGGTGATGTCATCTGTTTCCCAACTCAGGGGTCTACCTGCTGATTCTTCAGCAAGCTTTATATATGCCTGGTGGATAGGTTCTACATTCCAGTTCTGGAACCTGGCTCCCAGGCCTTCTGCTAATTCCCTGGCGCTGGTGAGGGTTTCGTCTCCACTATTTTGGGTAGCCTGATACACACAAGTGAGAATTTCCCTTACAGGATCTTGTGGGTCAATGTCCAGATAGGAAAGCTTTTCAGCCAAGCCTTCTTCTCCCAATTCCACCAAACCTCTTTTAATGGCATACGCACACATAACCGCACAGGTCGAGGAGTCCGCACCTCCAGATAAGGAAAGCACAAACCCTCTGCTTCTACTCTTTCTCATATAGTCAAAGAGGGCCAGGGTTTCCGCTAAATAGAATTCTTCTTCCTTGGACTCATAGGGAGCTATCTGAGTTTCTACTGAAGAAGGGTGAACATAGGGAAACTCAAACTCACATCTGACGAGGTGAGTAGGAAGGACAGATTCGAAATTGAAGGACTTTTTCCGTTGGATATGCACATATTCTACATCTACTGAAGCGGAGAGAATATCAAAATTTTGGTAGGAGAATCTCCTATTCCTCGCCAGGAGTTTTCCAGATTGTGCAATGAGAATCTCTCCGTCATAGATGATTCTTCCGGCTTCATTTCCAAGATGATTGCTATATACATAGGTGCAGTTGTAACCACGGGAAGATTCTGTCACCAGCATTTCTCTTACCTTGGTTTTTCCAAAGGCAAAGTTGGAGGCAGAAGGGTTCAAAATCAGGTCTACATTGTGGAGGTAGTGCTGCTGAGCTGGCCGCACACCATTCCAGGCATCCTCACAAATTTCCAGCCCTATTCTCACACCTCCAATATCAAAGACCAGATCTCCCAAAGGGATTTCCTGCCCTTTCCACATATAGGTGGCTGCCAGACCTTCCGGCCACCGCTTAAACCATCTGGGTTCATAATAAATACCATCTCCCGGCAACTCCTGCTTGGCCACAAACCCCAATAGCTCCTTATTACAGATGACCGCTACAGAATTATACAAGCTATTCTCAAAAGAAAGGGGTAAACCCACCGTAATCACTATATCTTCCGTTTCCTCAATGATTTCTTCCAGTGCTTTCAAACACCTGGCTAACAGCTGCTCATTGAAGAAAACGTCCTCACATCCATATCCACTGATAGCAAGCTCCGGTAAGCATAGAAGGCTTATCTCTTTTTCTTTACTTGCTCTAATAGCAGCAATTATATTTTGAGTATTATGCGTAATATCCAGGGGAGTCTGGTTTAAACACGATCCTGCCAGATGAACATATTTCATAAAAGTATTCTAAAGCGATTATATGCAGATTTCCTTATGTAACTAGAAAGTAGTCTGCATGTTCCCATTTGTGAGGCTAAAATTAACCATAAGGTCACACTCTCTCAATTCTTACAATACACAGCAAATGTATAATTTGCTGCTGAAACCCTTAAGCTGACAAACCCTATGAAAAGAACTTACTACATTCTGCTATTTCTATGTACGTTTTTTGGCGGCCTGATGGCGCAGGAAAATACGCCAAAAGTCAGAATGGAAGTGATTGAAGGTCCCAAACCCTGGAACCACCTGGAATTCAATGATGATCCCAGCAACTTCCAATTTGCGATAGTAACCGACCGTACAGGCGGACACAGACCCGGTATATTCTCGAAAGGACTCAAGAAGCTCAATTTACTTAAGCCAGAGTTTGTGATGAGTATAGGAGACCTGATTGAAGGATATACAGAAGATGTGGATGAGCTAAACCGCCAGTGGGATGAATTTGAAGGATTCATAGACCTGTTGGAAGCCCCTTTCTTTTACCTACCCGGAAATCATGATATCACCAACAAGGTGATGGAAGAGGTATGGAAAGAAAGATTTGGTCCTACCTACTATCATTTCCTGTATCATGACGTGCTATTTCTCTGTCTTAACTCTGAGGATGATGCCAGAGGGTCAGGACGTGGAACCATTATGCAGCCACAGCTGGATTATATCAAAAAGGTCCTGGAAAAAAATCAGGATGTGAGATGGACCATGGTCTTTATGCATCAACCGCTGTGGAGTCAAAATGCGCCTAATGAGTTGTGGCCAGAAGTGGAGAAGCTGCTGGAAGGACGTAAGCACAATGTATATGTAGGTCATCATCACAGGTATGTGAGATATGAGAGAAATAACGGCATATACACCATTTTAGCTACCACGGGTGGTGCTAGTGGCTTAAGAGGCCCCTCCTTTGGAGAATTTGATCATGTAGTCTGGATTACTATGACAGATGAAGGGCCTATTATGGCTAACCTATTGCTGGAAGGGATATGGGAAGAAGACGTGGTTACAGATGAGTGGGCAGATATTATGAAGCCTCTAGCTGGAAGCTCTCCTATGCGGGTAGAACCTGTGTTTACAGACTCAGAAATGTTTGCAGGAGAAAGCATGGAAGTAAGGCTTACTAATGATAGTGATTATCCCATGGAAGTGGCATTTAACATGGCACTCAATGAAAACCTCACGGTATCTGGAGTACCGGATAAATTGATGATACATCCTAATTCAGTTGAGCTATTAAGCATGAACATAGGGAGTGAGAACCCTATATCTCTCAAGGAAGTATCCCCAGTAAAACTGATGAGTAGCTCTACCTATCAGATAGAGAACCAACCGGAAATAGTCATGGAGCAACAGGTACTGATTAGACCTGCCAAGTCCTATGAAGCCTTGGAGGCTGAGAAGGCGGTACTGGTAGATGGCAGTTTGGAGGAGTGGAACACCCTAAGCCAAAAAGTCAATCAGGCAGAAGGCTATGTTCAGGCTACCCCTTTTTCTCATTCTGGTGATGAGGATCTAAGCTTTACCTATGATGTGAGTACAGATAGTGAGTATCTGTATGTAGGCATAGAGATCCATGATGATGACCTAAACCTGAGAGACGACCTAAGTCCATCAGAAAAGGATTGTATCAGCGTATTTCTGGATGCACGTCCTACAGCCACTAGTGCTAATGGTAGAGGGTATGAC
>JBCDBC010000461.1:0-5007 GCA_039184535.1 Bacteroidota bacterium
CCATCTCAAAAGGCTTGAGATGATTCGTTGATAGGGATTAGGCATATACTGATGACAATAAAACAGTAATTTACAACCAATAAATACAAACTTGCCTGAATTCAAGAAATTTATTTAGCCGAACCTTTCAAAAGAAATAATTTAACTGTGAAAGAAGCCAAAACCCTCATTCTGGGAAATTATCAGGAAGATTATGTTAGTAAAATACGTGAGCTGATTCCATCTACCCTTTTCCTACCAACGTTCTCTCAGGCTGATTTAGCCAAATATTTGCCTGAGACAGAAATACTTTTCCTTAGATCCAAGCCTAAAATGGATAGAGAAACCATAGATGTGGCTAAAAACCTGAAGCTCATTCTACGAGCAGGGGTAGGACTAGACCATCTGGATCTGGATTACCTCGCAGAGAAAAACATTCTGGTTAGGAGTACTCCCGGAGCCAATGCGGATGCAGTTGCAGAACAAACCATAGGGATGCTGCTGAGCTTACTGCACTTCATTGTTAAAGCAGATAGAGAGGTGAGCCAATTTATTTGGAGTAGGAGCCCTAACAGAGGAACAGAACTTTCTTCCCTTTGCGTAGGCATTATCGGATATGGACATACAGGTTCGGCTGTAGGGAAACGTATCCAGCACCTGGCAGGCAAGACACTCGCTTATGACAAGTATAAGTCAGGTTTCGCTCATGATATGGTTCAGGAAGTAGAGTTGGAGCAGCTTCTGGCAGAAGCAGATGTCATTACATTCCACGTACCCCTTACGGAAGAAACCATGCATTGGGTGAATGAGGTTTTTCTTAAAAAACTGCAAAAACCCATCTGGTTATTAAACCTTGCCAGGGGTCCTGTAGTCAAACTATCATCCCTACTCCCGGCATTAGAATCAGGTAAGCTAAAGGGAGTAGCCCTGGATGTGCTGGAACATGAACCTCTTAAGAAGGAGAAGTTAAGGGAAGAGGACGTAAGAATGTATGAGAGCTTACTCAATCATCCACTGGTGATAGCTTCTCCACATATAGGAGGGTGGAGTCACCAGTCTGAAGAGAATATTCTCAACACGCTGTACCAACATGTTACACACTATCTAACATCTTCCTGAAACCTACCGTCTTATAAGTAGGTAAAATCTCAGGATAATTGTTAATACATTGTTCAGTAGTATCGCTATTTTTACCTTTGGAGTTAAATCAGGCAATCTCTTTTCAATGAAACGTTTAAACAGCCTTTTCTTACTGATTCCTTTGATTTTCGGTATTCAGGCCTGCTCAGATGATAATCCAACTCCTGAGGCTAGATATGATGTACCTCCTTCTATACAGCCTTTCGTTGATGAGTTTATTCAAGAAGGTGAAAGAAGAGGCCTAGATCTAAACATAAATAACCTGATCGTAACCTTTGAAGGAGACCTAGAGAATGGGAGTGCCGCCGGAACCTGTACCTTCGCTAATGGAAATAATCCCCCTCACATACGCATAGATACTAACTCTACTAACTGGAGTGACAATGCCTGGAGTAGGGAAATACTCATGTTTCATGAACTAGGCCATTGTATTCTGGATAGAAGACAACATAGAGATGACAGACTTCCTAATGAGAATTATTCCAGCATTATGCGCTCAGATGGCACCCAGGTGTATGGAGGGAGTCTGACCTTGTTTAAAAGAGACTACTACCTGGATGAGTTATTTAACCCTGGAGAACTCAGTCCGGACTGGAGTAATCTGTCCCCCAACTATTCTGATGTTACAGCTGCTCAGAGAGTACCAGTAGTCATAGAAAACTTCAATAACAACCTCAACAATTGGAGTTTAGGGGCCAACCAAAGCATTAGGCTGGTTATACAGAACGGTCTGTACACATTTTCTTCTTTCGATAACGGAGCCTATCTAACCGTCAACGACTTCAACCTAGATACTGACAGAGACTTTGAAATAGAGACCAGAATCAGAATAACGGAAGGGGATAGAACCGCTACCCTGCAATGGGGAGGAAGTACCACCACGAACAACTTTTTCTATGGATTTAACTCTAATAACTTCGTTTTTATGGGCATGAATGAAACTGGTACTGCTTCAGTAAGACAAATTGTGGGACTCAACAGCAGAGAATTTAATACCCTTACCATCCGCAAAATAGGACAGGATTATTTCTTCTATGTTAATGAGCAGTACTTTGACATAGGAAGATTTGAGAATTTCCAGAGAGACCGTTTTGGATTCACGGTAGGGCCAAACTCTACCATAGAAATTGACTACCTCAACATTTATCAGTTGAATCTGTAAGAATTACCTGCTTAGTATATGCCCTCCAGAACACTGGTCTTTCCCTAATTAAAAGAGATAGAAACCACGGAGTGGGATGAATTTAAGCAAACACACCTCCTGAGATGAAATTTTGTTTTTAAGCTGAATTCATAGAACCTCAGCGCCAAGTTTTCTTTGATGCTTCCGATAGTCTGATTCTTCCGTGCCTATGGGGTGAATCCCGGTTTTCGGGACGGGGAGGAGGGCCTGCGGATAGGCCTTGGTTTGTTCGTTCTTGTTTTTTGATTCGTTTTCAACAAGGAAAATGAAGAAGAGGACATAATGAGAAACTATTTACAGGCATACCAGCGGCCTATTTATGTCTTAGAGAAGTTTTATCAATGCTTCGTCGCCTTCCGCGGCAATCCATATCAGCCCTGTACCTTCCATATCAGCCCCGTGGACTTCCTTGAGACAAAAGTGAATTTTTCTTAATACAAAAATGAGCCACTTCGAAAATTCGGGATGACTCATTTTATTCTCATTAATTACAATTCTATGCTATAGTTATATAGGTATCTCCTTCCAGGATAGAAACCTTCCAGTTTTACACTTCCCTTTTTCCGCTCCAGTTGCTGCACAACTTCTTCCGTATTATAGACTTCCTGCCCATCAATGTTCAGGATTACGAAGCCCTCTTTCATATCCGTTTTACTCCTGATCTTCCCTGCATATAGCTTGGATACCCTCACCCCATTCTCTACCCCATAATCACTCAAGAATCTACTGGATAGATTCTCCAGTTCCATTCCGAGAGAATTCAATAGCTCACTTCGTTTATTAGCTTCTATGCGGGTTTTTCCAGATTCGTTGGTCAATTTGACTTCATAATCTCGATAGGCGCCTCGTCTGTTTACGGTAATCTTCACCACATCGCCCGGTCTGTTTCTCCCAATCAATTCTTTTAGGCGGGCATCACTTTTCACAGGAATATTATCTACTCTAGTAATGACGTCCCCCTCTCTAATGCCTGCTTCAGAAGCAGCACTTCTGGTAGCCATAGACTCCACATAGACTCCCTCAGTCAGAGAGATGTCCAGCTTATCTGCTACTTCAGAGTTAAGGTTGATCACCCGACTTATACCTATATAGCCTCTTTGGACTGCTCCGTACACTCTCAGGTCCTCCACTACCTTTCTCACTATATTAGCAGGTACCGCAAAGGCGTAGCCCGCATAAGTTCCTGTAGGCGAGGCTATGGCAGTATTTATACCCAGAAGGTTTCCATCTGTATTCACCAATGCACCTCCACTGTTACCAGGGTTTACTGCTGCATCAGTTTGTATAAAAGATTCTATAGATAACTCATTCTTAATGATGTCCAGGTCTCTTCCTATGGCACTCACTATCCCGGCTGTGGCAGTAGGTCCTATGTTGAAAGGGTTCCCCACTGCTAGTACCCATTCTCCTACACTGGCATTATCAGAATTGGCTAGTTCCAGCACGGGCAAATCCCTATCCTGAATCTGAATGAGCCCCAGATCTGTAGTGGGATCAGTCCCTATGACCGTAGCTTTATAGGTTTTATTGTTGAAAAGAGTTACTTCTAGCTCGTCTGCACTTTCTATCACGTGATTATTGGTTACTATGTATCCATCACTGCTGATGATTACTCCAGAACCTGTAGATATTTTATTTCTATCATTAGATTCCGATCGACCTATCCCAAAAAACTCCTCATAGATAGAACTTCTTCTCCTGGTATAGGTTCTGTAAGACTTAATGTGGACTACTGCTGGCATAGTGGTATTGGCGGCCCCTCTAAAGTCAGCCGGTAAGCTTCCTGCCTGACCAGCAGTATAGGTGGGCATACTCACCTGGGTAGTTTGCAACTCTGATTCTGTGGAGTAAGTAGGTACTCCCTTCACGAATGCCTGATGATAGATAAAAATACTGAGGAAGCTAATGACAAGTGCAAAACCCGCATTAACAAGTACCGATCTCATTTCCATGCCTTATAAATGTCAAAAAATAAACGCTGATTTCGGCTTAGGTGCCGATAATAGGTATACGAGACAGGAATATACGTGTTTTTGCATTACATATGGTTTAACTACCTATTAACACTTTTTTTACCCTCTTTGAATCATTGAGAAGGGATTTACGTACAACAATTAGAATCATCCGTTAATTCTAATCCCTTTTATCGAGTCTAACCAATTCTACGCACGCATGTCTAATCGTACCTTATTTGTCATACTCATCTCCTTTGGAATCATTGGGGGTCTCACCTATATGAAAAAAGACGCTCCTGAAGCTGTACAAGTAGAGAAGACCATTACCATAGAAGTAAACAAAGAGCTGGAGGTCATTAAAGAAATTGAGGAGGTAGAAGTCGTCATTGAAGAGGCCATCAGCTTTCAGGAACCCAAAATCCTAAACTTCAAAGAAGTAGTTAAAAAAATTGGATACCCTCAATCTGCTAAAGAGTCTGGAATAGAAGGACAAGTCCTCATCAAAGTTCTGGTAAACGAACAGGGAAACTATAAATTCCACAAAATTGTGTCTTCTGAGCATACGATTTTAACCCAAGCGGTTGAAATGCATGTGGATGAGCTGCAGTTTAGCCCGGCCCAACAGGATGGACAGAAAGTTCAGGCATGGGTGAGCGTTCCCTTTGTATTTAACCTGAACTAGGGTTAGAAGGCAGTCCTTATCTTTTTGAAATCTTATTGAGAGAAATGGTCTTTTGACGACTACACCTA
>JBCDBC010000462.1:0-5005 GCA_039184535.1 Bacteroidota bacterium
ACCCGCTTCTGTACACACAGCAGAAAGTGAAAGCCAAAGATGAGAAAAAGCGTAGCTTTCTCGCCCTGTACGACCTAAGCTCCGGTGTAGCACGCCAACTAGGATCTGAAACTATGCCAGAGGTAGAACTTAGCAAGGAGAAAGATGCTGAGGTAGGAGTAGGTTATTCCCCCCTACCCTATCTACAGGAGATTTCATGGTCAGCTAACAGAAGGAATGATGTCTTTGCAGTATCCCTTGGAGATGGTGGCAGCAAGCAGGTGGCCACTGGAGTAAATGGGCGCCCAAGGCTATCACCTGCAGCAAAATATATGTACTGGTATAACCGGGATGATTCTTCATGGTATGCATATTCTTTCTTATCAGACAAGCTTAACAAACTCAGTAACCCCAGAACAATAGCCGCCTATGATGAACTGAATGACAGACCCATGATAGCAGGTTCGTATGGGGATGCTGGATGGACAGAAGATGATGTGGCTTTCCTCATCTACGATAGGTATGACATATGGAAGCTGGATCCTGAGGGGAGTTCAGAATCTGTCAATCTCACAAAAGGAAGAAATAATAAGCTCACTTATCGAGTAGTAGACCTGGATCCCGAGGAGGAAGCGCTTCCAGCCAAAGGAAAACTCCTCTTACACAGAAAAGACCACAATGATATGGCAGAAGCCTATGTGAGCATGGACTGGCAGTCAGGTAGGCTAAGCACCCTGATAGAAGGAGATGAAGCTTTCTCAAGCAGAGTTTTTAAGGCTCAGGATTCAGATGAACTGGTGTATACACGTCAGTCGTTCCGCAAGTTCCCTAATCTGCTATTGTCAGATGAAAGTTTTTCCAATAGCACCCAAATCAGTGATGCTAATCCTCAGCAGTCTGAATATGCATGGGGAGACATCAAACTGTACGAGTGGACCTCTTTGGACGGAATCCCATTGAGAGGATTACTGGTGACGCCAGAAGGATTTGATCCTGAGAAGAAGTATCCTATGATCGTTAACTTCTATGAGAAAAGCTCTACGGGTTTACACAGACACAGAGCACCAGAGGCTGGCAGATCCACTATCAGTTATGCATTTTACGCCAGTAAGGGATATGTTATTTTTAATCCTGATGTCCCTTACAGAGATGGATATCCTGGTGAAAGTGCCTACAATGCTGTCATTCCAGGTGTAAGTGCCCTCATCAATGAAGGTTTTATAGACAAGGATCGCATAGGTGTACAAGGCCATAGCTGGGGAGGCTACCAGATAGCCTATCTGGTCACCAAAACAGATATGTTTGCCTGTGCGGAAGCAGGTGCCCCAGTAGTGAATATGATTAGTGCGTATGGAGGCATACGCTGGCAGACAGGGCTTAGTAGAATGTTCCAGTATGAGGAGACCCAAAGTAGGATAGGTGGAACTATCTGGGAGTACCCTATCCGTTACCTGGAGAATTCTCCTATTTTCTTCCTGGATAAGATTAACACGCCTGTTCTTATCATGCATAATGATGCTGACGGACATGTGCCATGGTATCAGGGGATAGAATTTTTTGTGAGTATGAGAAGGCTAGGGAAACCTGCCTGGATGCTCAACTATAATGATGAGCCTCACTGGCCCTTGAAGCTCAAAAATCGTAAGGATTTCAACATCCGGATGCAGCAGTACTTTGATCATTTCCTAATGGATGCACCTACCCCTTCCTGGATGGAAAGGGGGGTTCCCGCGGTAGAAAAGGGAATCAGCACCGGTTATGAGTATTCTTCAGAGAACAAATAGTACATTAGACACAAGAAATTGAATATAATCTTCAGGAAGCATATAATTCTTCCTGAAGATTCGTTATTTTATCAGAGAATATTTCTCTTGATTGAAATATTACGTTAGTTTTCATTATGTCGGATATCTTCGTAGCACCTCCATTGGCTACCAAAAACGGATCCATGATACTCGGCAAAAATTCTGATAGGGAGCCCAACGAGGCTCAGACCATACTCAGGATTCCAGCCAAAGTCCATAAAGCCAGCCTTGCTCATACCACTTTTACCACTGTTCCCCAGGTTTCAGAAACCTACGAAATGATCCTGTGCAAGCCTTTCAATATTTGGGGGGCGGAGATGGGTGTGAATGAGCATCAGCTTGCAGTAGCTAATACGCAAGTCTATACTAAGGTGGGCATCTCTAAAGACAATAAGGAGCTTACTGGTCCTGACCTGGTCAGGTTAGCATTAGAAAGATGTACACGCTCTTTTGAGGCACTGGAGCTGCTCATAGAACTCATAGAAACTTATGGGCAGGACGCGTATGATGGCTATGAAAGAAAGTCTGAATTCCATCATAACAGCTTCGTGATGGCTGATCCAGAGGAGGCCTATCTACTGGAAACAGCCGGAAGAGAATGGGTAGCAGTGAAGTTATGGGACTTCTATTCTGTTGCTAATGCCTTAAGCGTAGAGACTGAATATGATTACTCCAGCAAGAATCTGATCAGTTATGCGAAAAAGCAGGGCTGGTATAACGCAAATTCCCCTTTCAATTTCAAGAAAGTTTATACTGACAGGATACTGACCTATTCTTCCAGGAGTTTTGAAAGAAACCGTCTGGCCCAGGAACTGATGGAGGGAAAAAAGAAAAACTTCACCATAGAGCAGGGAATGGACTTCTTGTCCAGTATATCTGAAAGTGCAGAAATCTTTGAGCCACGACTACACGGTAAAAGGTCTATTAGCATGTATGCCAGTGGCTGGGATGCCCCTCATCAGACCAACGGATCCATGGTAGTAGAACTTCATGCTGGTAAGGTCCCCACCATTTGGATGACTGCCACTTCTTCTCCTGATATATCCATCTTCAAGCCCTTTTTCTTTCCAGGTAGGTCAATCATGGAGGGAGAATGGCACATACCTTCAGCAAAAGCAGATGATTCTCTATGGTGGTCTCACGAGCGTCTGCATAGGTTAACCCAGCGGTACTACGGGCACTTTCATGAATACCTAGCAACAGAAAAAAGTCAACTCCAGCAAGCTGTTCTGGAACATGTAGACTCTATTTCTCCGGGACAAATGAACTCTGCCGAACTGGACAAGCTTAGCTACTATTTCATTAACCAACATCAGAACGCTATCATGACCTGGATAGAAAAGGTAAAGGAAATGGAAGCACCCAGCAGGAAGTCATTTAGACCCGTTTATCAGTTTTACTGGAATAAACAGAATAAGTCAGCAGAGGTATTCAGCTGAAATTTCTCTTCTTTTGGAGAAAATAGTTGATATTCTCGCCTAATAATCAAAGATTTACCGTTCCAATTTCATCATTAATTCAACTCGATATTATGAGAAAAACTTTGATGCTTTTTTGCGTATTAGTAAGCTTTTTTGCGTTTGTAACTGAATCACAGGCACAGTTAGACATGCCTGCACCAAGCCCCTTCAGTAAAATCAGCCAGGCAGTAGGATTAGGCGAAGTTACTGTAGAATACTCCAGACCTTCCATGAAAGGAAGAAAAGTTTACGGAGAACTAGTTCCATTTGGAAAAGCTTGGCGTACAGGAGCTAATGCTTCTACCAAGGTTACTTTCAGTGAAGATGTAATGCTAGAAGGAAATGAAGTACCTGCAGGTACTTACTCTCTATACACTATCCCCGGAGAAAGCGAGTGGACAGTTATGCTGCATAAAGACATGAGACTTCTCATGGGAGACAGATATACCAAGGAAGAAGAGCAGGCAAGATTTACCATTACTCCTATGAATGACTTCCCACTATCTGTAGAAACTTTTACCATAGGCTTTGACAACGTCAAGTCCAATAGTGCTGAAATGGCTATGTACTGGGAGAACACTCGTGCTGCCGTCACTATCACTACTGAAGTAGACAGCAAGGTAATGGCTCAGATAGAAGAAACGCTGGCTGGCCCTTCTCAGAACTTCTACTTCAATGCTGCAACTTACTTCTTTGAAAATGGTAAGGATATCAACCAGGCTGCTGACTTTATAGCTAAAGCAGATCCTAATGAAGAGAGATTCTGGATGCAAACCTGGAAGGCTCGTATCATGGAGAAAGCTGGAAAACCTCAGGAAGCTATAGCTGCTTCTAAGAAAGCATTAGCCCTGGCTGAAAAAGCAGAAAATGGCGACTACATAAAAATTAATAAAGATTTGTTAACAAAGTGGAACGCCTTAAACTAGGATAACGTATATTATAGGAGAGAGGCCTTGGGTTTCTCTCCTTAATTTTCCTGGCTTATGACTACTCGATTTACTTTCATTCTCTTATTCTTCGGCCTCCTTCCCCTATCTGTCCTGGCTCAACAGACAGAAACCTTCAGGCTCTCCCTCACACCTGAGAAAAAAGCTACCCAAAGCCAGTTTACGGAAAGAAATACGGTGATAGTCCCTAATTCAGATATCTCCTTAAGTGGAAATATTGAAACTATCCAGAGGTGGGCAGTAAGTCCGGATTATGTACTAGAGAATCCTACAGGTGAAACCTATCTATGCAGATTAGAAGATAGGTTGGAAGCCAATATGAAAATCCCGTTTTGGATCAATACAAAGGATGAAAGCCTTCAAAAAGTCACTACCTCGGAAAATATTAAAGTACTATTTCAAGTGATACGCTTTTAGGGTATCACTCCTAAGGCTGGACCTTGAGGGATAGAAGGATTAATTGGGAAGTCTACTCGAGTCTTGTTTAGCTTTACTACTTCAGGCTTTTCCTGATCCATTTTTCTAATAAGTGTAGCCGTTATTTTAGCTTCCTTCTGAGTTTCATACTGCCCCAGCAGAACCGTATAAGCACCAGCCTTGGTTTTATCTATCCAGATTTCTGCATCCCATCTGCTTTTGTATTCTTCCGCAAAATCTCTAGCATTCTCGTAGGCGGGAAAATTTCTTAACCCAATGGAGAATAAGTTCGAATTTCTCTTTTTGTTGTAATTAGCAGACAGGTTTTTATATAAGACATCTGCCTTTAAGTTTTCTTTATCTACTTGCCGGAAAAATTCAGATGAAGGCATGGTTC
>JBCDBC010000463.1:0-4996 GCA_039184535.1 Bacteroidota bacterium
GAAGTTGGCTTCACTTACCACCTCTTACCACACAAATCTTATTATTTACTTCAATTCACCTGGAATAACCGCTAGCTCTTTTATTCTTCCTTGTCTGATAACATGCAAAGATATTTTTTCCCCGATGTATGACTCATTTAGCAATATGTGTAGCTGATCAATAGACTGAACCTCTTTCCCATCCAACCTGATAATGATATCTCCTTCCTTGAGAAGTTGATTAGATGAAGGTCCATCAGCTTCTATGGAGCTAACCCTAATCCCTGATTGATTTTCCAATTTAATCCTTTGACGGAATTTAGGATCCAATTTCAGGTTCTGCCCTGCTATCCCCAAATAAGCACGTCTTACCTTGCCATCTGTAATCAGACGAGAAACTACATATTGGGCAGTATTACTGGCTATGGCAAAGCACAATCCCTGAGCAGGAAGTATGGTCGCGGTATTCACTCCTATGACTTCTCCTAATGTATTGATGAGAGGGCCACCTGAGTTTCCGGGATTCAGGGCAGCATCTGTCTGAAGTACATCATCTATCAACCTACCCGACTGTGCCCTCAAAGATCTTCCTAAGGCACTCACCACTCCTGAGGTAACGGTATATTCAAAGCCATAAGGATTACCGATGGCAATAGCGATCTGCCCCACCTTTAGCTGAGCTGAATTTGCAAATTTCACATAAGGAAATTTGTCTGCGGAAATCTTGATCAGGGCTAAATCCGTGGAGGGATCTTCTCCTTTTACGTCTGCTTCATAGCTTTCTCCTGATGGAAGAGATACTTTTAGTCGTTTTGCACTTTGGATTACATGATGATTTGTCACAATAAATCCATCTGGCGAGATTAGAAATCCAGAGCCTGATCCCTCTTTTCTCCTTCTTTCTGATCTTCTCCCTGATTTCCTTTCAACAGAAATATGTGCTACTGCCGGACTTACGCGTTCACAGGCAGAAGTGACAGCCTGTGAATATGCATCTAATAAGTCATTTTCGTCCTTATGTTTCAGATTATCTGTCATTTGCGTACTATTTTTTCTTATTAATGCCAAGACAATTAAATTTTTAACCCTTAGCTGATATTCGGCGTGACAGTTTATTCTTCATTTTTTACCATAAAGAATGTATTCGTTTTGTTATATTAGCATAACGAATATTTCCCTACTCTTAATAATGTTGTACTACCATGATCCATGCGTCGCCTTTTTTGCGCTACACTCTTTGTCTGATATTCACCTTCATCTTCCTTTCAGAAGGATATGCTCAATCCATTAGGCAGTACCAGAAAAACTTTTTTGGCGCAGGGATTCCCACCGAAGAATTTGAATTTTTAGCTGCTCCTTCTCAGTCGGGAAGACAAAGGCAGGAAAACTGGTGTTGGGCAGCCTGTATACAGATGGTGCTTAATTACCATGGGCTGAAAGTGAGCCAGGAGGAGGTAGTAAGAAGGATTTATGGGTCTCTGGTAGACAGACCTGGTAATCCTGATCAAGTACTAAGTGCTTTAAGTGGCTCAGCTGTTAATACGAGAGGAGGATATTCTCGGATCTATGCAGACTACGGATTCATCTCTGATTATGAGATCATTAATAACCTCGCTGCTAAAATGCCCATCATGGTAGGCTTACAAAATCCAGATCAGGAATCTGCGCATGCGTATGTACTTACTGCCGCATATTATCATTTAAATGTCCATGACAGACCCGTAATAGACAAGGTAGTTTTACGGGACCCCTACCCTACCAGACCCTCTAGACAGGTGATCACCTGGAGCAATTTTGTCTCACATAAGCCTATTTTCTTCAAAGTTTGGGTTCAGGAAGAACCGCAAGCACCTGTTCTCCAGTACGGAATGGACTAAGGTTATCAAGCCTTTACATTCATTTTTCTAAATTGCCTGAGCGAAAGCTGTTTTCGGTGTAAGTAACACTAGCTCATGATCATCTTTCCCAGAAATGCTTCTGAAAGGGCATGGAATAGTCTAATTGGCTTGGCTGCCACTATCTTAGGTGTTTGGATTCCTCTTCATCTAGTTTTGCCACTAAGCACTGGAGTTGGCATAAAGTGGTTAGTAGGCGGAGCTTACCTCCTTTTGATAGCTGACATTTATGTAACCTACAAATGGTGTAGAAAAAAAGAGGAGGATGATTTATTCTATGAAGAATACGGCCTTTTCAGATATTTGAAGACCTGGTTCCTGGTTGATCTCCTTTCGGCTATCCCCTTTGTTTTTATTCCCTCTCTATCTGGTTTTTCCATCTTGATTTTGCTCAAGCTTATTAAGGTAGGATTCACCCTTTATGACAGCTATCAGAGAGAGGTAGTTATGCCCTATCTCTTCATTCTGGCTTATTTCCTATTCCTAATTTGCATGACTGCCCATTTACTGAGCTGTGGATGGTTAGCCTTAACCTATGATGAAAGTTTACCGGAGGACACTACCACTACGTATATCAAGGCGCTTTATTGGGCTATTACTACCCTGACTACTGTGGGATATGGAGACATTACTCCTGAAACTAATCTGCAAATTATCTACACCATGATAGTCCAAATTCTTGGGGTAGGGATCTATGGATATATCATAGGTAATGTAGCCAATGTCCTATCCAAAAAAGACCCTTCCAGGGCACAGTATCTTGAGAATATAGAGAAGCTTTCTGCTTTAGTAAGCTATAGATCCATGCCGTTAGATTTACAGTTAAGAATACAGGACTTTTACCTCTATAAATGGAAGAAACGACTGGGATATGATGAGTCATTATTCCTTCAAGGTCTCCCCAAAAATCTACAGGAAGAAGTTACGGTCCACCTGAAGAAAGGAATCATTGACAAGATTCCACTGTTCTCTGATGCCAGCGATAACCTGATCCGGGATATCGCCTTTAATCTGGAACCCGTCATTCTCATTCCCGGAGACTTCATCTGCAAGGAAGGAGAGATTGGAGAAACCATGTACTTCATCATTAGGGGGCGCCTGGGCGTTTCCAAAGAAGGAAGTGGAAGGATAGGTAGCATGAGTGATGGAGACTTTTTTGGAGAAATTGCGTTATTCCTGAACCAACCCCGAACAGCTTCCATCCAGGCAGAAACCTACTGTGATATTTATCGATTGGACAAAGAATCCTTTGAGCGGGTCATGAGTAAGTACCCAAGATTTGCGAATAAAATAGAAAAGAAAGCCCGTTATAGACGGTCGAAGGACATCTAACTACCGCCAGGTGTTTCTCCCCCAATAGCGGTCATTCTCATAGGAGATGTGCTGTGGATATTTTCGAACACTCTCTTTTAGGGTATTTTTCTCATACCCTCTATCAAGTAAAGGCTTAAATAATATCATACCTGCTACGAACCCCCCTACATGCGCGAAGAAGGCAACTCCCCCATTACTTTCTGGGCCTGTCAAATCACTGAAGCCATTATACAATTGCAATAGAAACCAGAATCCCAGGTATAAATATGCCCTGATGTGGAAGAAAAAGGGAATGATGAATATAGGAAAGAGCATGAGAATTTTACTCTGTGGATATAAGAACATATAGGCCGCCATTACACCAGAAATAGCGCCAGACGCCCCAATGACTGGTACAGGAGAACCTGCATTCAGGGCTACGTGGGTGGCTGAAGCAGCAAAACCACAAAGGAGATAGAATAGCAAATAGTTTCCATGCCCCATTCTGTCTTCTACATTATCCCCAAAAATGTATAGCGTAAGCATATTCCCCAGTATGTGGCCCCAACCTCCGTGTAAGAACATGCAGCTGACAAATGGGATCAGATCCATGAAAGAAAGGGACAATATCCAACCGGAATCAGGCTGAAGGTAATTTCCAGGAATCACGGCAAAGTTAGTATAAAGCGCCATCATGCCCTGCTCAGACAACTGAAGCTGATAGATGAAGGCAAAAATATTTAGAATGATGAGGCTCCAATTTACTATGGGGGTCCTTTTAGAAGGAATGGTGTCTCTTAGAGGTAGCATGGCCGGGAATTTCACCCAACTTACAAACTATTTCTCTTTTGCCTTGGAAGAATAATGGATTTACAAGGCAGTACTGCTTAGTAAGCTATTTCTCTTTTCTGTTAAGAGTCCAACTCCAAACTGGTAATACCCACTAAAAGGCCCTGAAAATGTATAAAACCTTCCTTTTATCCATCCTAATCAGCTTATTACTTTTCTCCTCCTGCACAGAAGAGACTACTCGGTCTCAAGCTAATGACAGACCTAACATCCTCATCATTCTGACGGATGATCAGGGATATGCTGATGTGGGATGTAGAGGAGCAGCAGATTTACAGACACCCTATATGGACAGCCTATTTGCCTCTGGAAAGACGTTTACACGCTTCTATGCTAACTGTCCTGTCTGCTCTCCTACCCGAGCAGCTTTGCTGAGTGGTAGGTATCAGGAGTACGTAGGTGTCCCAGGTGTAATCCGAACGTACCCCAGGGATAACTTTGGGTATCTTAGTGAGGAAGCCATTCTCCTACCAGAAGCTCTGGGAGAAGCAGGCTATCATACTGCGCTAATTGGGAAGTGGCATTTGGGCCTGGAATCTCCTAATACACCCACAGATAGAGGTTTTGACCTGTTTCAGGGTTGGTTGGGAGATATGATGGATGATTACCTGGCCAAAAGGCGGCATGACATCAACTACATGCGCGACAATGAGAACATCATAGATCCTTCCGGACATGCCACAGATGTCTTCACTGATTTTGCAGTAGAGTATGTAAAAGACAGAGGGAATGAGGAAGATCCTTTCTTTCTCTACCTGGCCTATAATGCACCTCACTTCCCTGTCCAACCTCCTAAAGAGTGGCTGCAAAAGGTACTGGAAAGAGAGGAAGGCATTGATACTACACGAGCTAAATTGGTGGCTTTCATAGAACATTTGGATGATGGAATCGGACAGGTTCTAAATGCCTTACATGAAACAGGACAGGCGGAGAATACCCTGGTCCTATTCACCAGTGATAATGGTGGCTTATTAAGGGAC
>JBCDBC010000464.1:0-4986 GCA_039184535.1 Bacteroidota bacterium
GATGATGTATTTCTACAATTAAGGAAGCAGGCTTTTTCCCTATTACCATTATATAAGCTCTCAAATCCTGAGAATAGCTTGGTGATTACTAAGTCTAGAGGAATGAGTCCCTTGCTGGTAGATGTAGAGAATACCCCCTATCATAAGAGGATGTATGAGTATTTTTCCTCAAAGCCTCCAGCTATGAAAATGATCTGTCTTGGAGAAGAGGTTCCTCCTTACCTAAAAACCCTTGTCGATTTAGGATGTGTGGATGTGGTACATAACAGGCACTTCTCATGGGAAAAATGCTTAAGTGAATCAATCTATCCTCAGGAAAAAGTAGCAGATGAGGAGGTGCTCATACGAGGGGCCAATGTAAAGATTCAAAAGCTACCAGTAGAGCAGGAAAGTACTTCAACCACAACAGATCATTTGGCAAGACTACATACCTACGGATCTCTTATGAATAATATGGGCGGAGATTACTTTATCAAGGATAAAATAGAAGATACCTGGATTAGAAAGGCTGAAGAAGGATATATAGTCAGTCCTGTATCGAGTTTAGTAGTACTGGAATCAGATGAAGACTACGACCGATTTGGGATAGAGGAGAATAGAAACACCCTGGGTAATGCTGCTCAGAAAGGAGATGGGTCTGCTCCAGAACCTCATGAGTGGGCCTTAATCATTTTGTTTGGAGCTATTCTCCTGTTTGGCGCACGGAAAAAATGGGGGTGGGTATTAAAAATGGGCGTGTGAGAGAAGTGATCCATAGAGACAGGAGGCTGTTAATAGGTCTCCTACTTATTCTCATCCCACTAATAGTTTGGGCCAGGGATTATATCCCTACGGGTTTTGGCTTTTGGATAGGGTTAGCAATTTTCCCCTTTACCTTCAGCAATATAGATCAAAGCAGGAGGAGTCATCGGTATTTGATTTGGGCCTTGGTGTTTGGAGGTCTTCACTTGCTCTTGGGGAATAAGATGCTGCTGTTCATGACGGCCCTTTGTAGCATGTTGTGGCTGATAGAATGCACAAAAGGTAAGGTAGGATATCTACCTATGATACAGGGTTTTCTCCTGACACCCTTTTTAAATGCCTGGATGAACCTTTTTACGTTCCCTTTGAGGATGTATCAAAGTAAGCAGATAGGTGCTATCCTCAGTAGATTAGGCTTGGAAGTGGAAGTACAGGGGAATAGGTTTCTCGTGGAAGGCTACGGATTTATGATAGAGGAAGGCTGCTTGGGTATACATACCCTTATATTTTCTTTTTTGCTGACTACTTTCATTTTATCCTTAAGGGTATCCTCAGTCAATTATTCTTTACTTAAGATGGGGATATGGTATGGAGTAGCCTTTGTATTGGCATTTATCGCAAACTTTATTCGCTCCCTTATTCTGGTCATTTTTCGTTCTCCACCTGATACATTTGGACATGAATTAACAGGAATTATCTCTGTCATAGCCTTTGTGGGACTCCCCATATGGTGGCTTGGAACCATAGGTACTACCTCCATAAATAAGGGAGATGCGGCTCAATTCTCCCTCAAAATGAATTCGCCTTACTTGTCAATAGCCACCTCCTTATTGCCTGTATTGGTAGGGAGCTTTCTATTGTATGCTCATTTTTTCAAGGCTCAACCTGAGGCAGCCTCCCTGAATGAGATGCACTTAGCCCATTTCGAAAAAGTACAGATAAAACCGGATGTAGCTCAATTTAGAAATGAAGAAATACTGCTGTACATAAAGGCGCCGTGTTCTCCATGGAGATCAGACCATAATCCCCAAACCTGCTGGTCAGGATCAGGATTTACCTTTGATCACGTAGAAATGATCACCAATGGTGCTGGTTATTCCATTATGGTGGGAAAGCTAATCAGAAAGGATGACGTGCTTTATACCTCCTGGTGGTATGATAATGGACAAAAGATCACAGCAGACCAATGGAAATGGCGAAAGGCTGTCTTGAAGGGAGATCCCCCTTACTATTTATTAAACTTAACCATGGAGGATAAGGAAGGTCTGTTAGAAGAACTTGAGGATATTGTTCCTGGTGGTTTTGGTATGCTAGATTTGTAGCCTTGGTGATATTGTAGCAATGTACTTATACCTGATCTGTAAGCTACCTCGGAAATTCAGCCTAATGTAAGCTTATGGTAAAAGCACCAATCATTCCAACAAAATTGTTGGGTACAAAACCTATTTTTTCCTTTCAGTCCCTAATGCTTCATAAGTGCCCCCATCTTGGACATGGAAAGCCTTAGAAGGTGGGCCTTACATCTAAATTTAGAAAACACCTATGGATTTAGACTAATCCTAAAATAGCTAAAAGGCTACTAAAATGAGGATTACCTACATATTTAGGCCGCTTACTGACATGAACCCTAAAAGGAAAAGTATTTCATCTTTTTAGAAAGTATTGGTTTAATCCTTTTTGTCCTTCCTGACTATTCTCCATTAACTGTATTATTCTTACACAGTAAGAACTACTCAATTATCCCCAAGGATAGTAAGCGTATGGTAATCAATTTAGCCCAATCATTACCATACTCATTATTTAACTATTTGGTAGATATGAAAACAAAACAATTAATCTGGGAGGGACCTGATGGATGGGATGACTTCGAAGGGGAAGACCTGAATGCACAACTAGTATTATTTTTTGGAAGCACAGATATACTATCAGATGCTACTCCATATGAAAAGCTAAGGGAAATGTACCCTGATGCTACCTTGGTAGGATGTACTACTGCTGGTGAAATTATAGGAGATGAAGTATACGATGATTCTATCGTAGCTACCGCCATTGAATTTGAGAAAACATCATTTCAGGCAAAATCTCTTCTGATGAAAGAAGGGCTCACCTCTCTTCAAGCTGGAAAAGATCTTGCGAACCAACTAGAAAAGGATGACTTGAAATTTGTCTTCATCATTTCGGATGGTCAAAAGGTGAATGGTACTGACCTTGTAAATGGTCTGAGGAGCGAGTTAGGAGATGAGGTTATTCTAACGGGAGGATTAGCAGGAGACGGAGGAAGGTTTGCCAAAACACTTGTAAGCTGTAACACGGCACCAGAAGAGGATAGAGTTGTGGTAGTAGGATTTTATGGAGATGCCATCCAGGTAGGTCATGGTTCAGTAGGTGGATGGGATCCATTTGGTCCATCAAGAAAGATCACTAAATCAGACTCAAATGTACTATATGAGCTGGATGGAAAACCTGCTCTACAGCTTTACAAAGAGTATTTAGGAGAGAAAGCTGAGGAACTCCCTGGTAGCGCCCTTCTATTCCCACTTATGATCAAACCTGAAGATCAGGATGAAAGTGGTTTGGTGAGAACCATTCTGTCTATTGATGAAGAAAGCCAAAGCATGACTTTCGCCGGAGATATACCGGAAACATATGAAGCCCAGCTTATGATGGCCAATTTTGATCATTTGGTAGATGGTGCTTCCCAGGCAGCAGAATTTGCCAGATTTGAATCCTTTCAGGATGAAGAAGAACCTTCTCTGGCTATCCTGATTAGCTGCGTAGGGAGAAAGATGGTGTTAGGACAGAGAATAGGGGATGAGGTAGAGTCTGTAAAAGACATTATGGGAGAAAATACCAGACAGATAGGTTTCTACTCTTATGGAGAAATATCTCCACACGTGGAGGTAGGACATTGTCAGTTGCATAACCAGACCATGACCATAACGCTGCTTAAAGAGAACGTCTAATGCACAAATTATTGGAACGGCAGGTTAAGCGACTGAAGCGAAAATCTGCCGATGGATCAATTCCAGTAGAAAGACTACTGGAGTTGATCAGCCAAACGTATGAGGAATCGGATGAGGAGAGGCGGAAGAATGAGCGCTCTATGAAGCTGATGTCAGAGGAGGTGATGGCGCTCAATAAGCAGATACAGGAAGAGAGTGAAACCTATGTATCTACTATAACGCAGAGTGTGATAGATGGCATCATCACCTTCTCTAAGGAAGGCTTGATTTTGTCTGCTAATGAGTCTGCTGAGCATATCTTTAAGATATCGTCCGATGAAAAGAAAGGTGGATCCATCCGGGAATTTTCCCTGGATGGTGAACCCTCATTTTTGGAAATATTTGATGCCCACTTTAAAGGTCAGGTTGACCCGGCTCCTATGGAAACTTCTGCCCTGGATCAGGAAGGGAGAGTATTTCCCATAGATTTATCTATTAGTAAAATAGAAACCTCTGGGCAGGAGGTCTACATAGCCATAGTCAGAGACATCTCAGCCCGTAAGGAATTTCAGCAAGCACTGATCAATGCTAAAGAGGAAGCAGAAAGAATGGCAATTGCAAAAACCAACTTCCTCTCAAATATGAGTCATGAGATCCGCACGCCTATGAATGCGGTTATAGGGCTTACAAATATTCTCTTACAAGAAGACCCCAGAAAAGACCAGATAGAAAGTTTGAAAGCCCTAAAATTCTCTGGTGAGAATCTTTTGGTGCTGATCAATGACATTCTGGATTACAACAAAATTGAATCTGGAAAGCTGGAGTTTGAGAAAATTGACTTTGGCCTGAGCGATATAGTCCAAAGCATCAATAAGGGATTAGGGGTTAAAGCAGAGAAGAAAAAGATTGGACTGGATTTTGTATGTGGAAAAGGAGTACCTAAGGTGATAGTGGGTGATCCCACAAGATTGACCCAGGTACTCAATAATCTGGTAGGAAACGCCATTAAATTTACTGATAAAGGATCTGTTACACTGGACATTCAGCTGGAAGAGAAAGTCAATGAGGAACTTTGGCTCAACTTCAGAGTAATAGATACCGGTATTGGCATTCCGGAAGATAAGCAGGACCACATTTTTGAAAGCTTTACCCAAACCAACTCTACCATTACCCGAAAGTATGGGGGTACTGGCTTAGGCTTAGCCATTACCAAAAGATTGTTGGAGCTCCAGGGTAGTGAAATAAAGCTCGATAGTAAGGAAGGAGTAGGATCTACTTTCTATTTTACCCTTAAGGTTGGAAA
>JBCDBC010000465.1:0-4975 GCA_039184535.1 Bacteroidota bacterium
ATCGCTAGGAGTTTAGCCTCTTGGCTTTTTCTATTGAAAAAAGATTTTTCCTCTTTATTCCTCTGCACCAGCTATTTACTTCCGTCTTTTTGGAACTTAGTAGATCAGAATCTACTGAGAACACATTAATGTTAAAAATGTGAACGAGTTAGTTGTATCCAGAAGTGAAGACGGCCTGAGGATAGGAGTATTACAGAACAAAAAAATTGTAGAGCTTCACCACGAGAAACTTACTGAAGAATTCTCTGTTGGTGATCTCTTTCTGGGAAGAGTAAAAAAAATAGTCCCGGGGCTTAATGCAGCCTTTGTGGAAGTGGGGCATCCAAGAGATGCATTTCTACACTATTTTGATCTCGGTCCTCAGGTTAAATCTCTCTTGAAATATATAAAAGCCGCCAAAAATCCCAGAAACGGGCGGGTGAGAGATCTCAAGTCTATCAAACCATTGCCAGATATTAATAAACATGGCAAAATGGAAGAAGTCCTGAAATCTAATCAGGAAGTTCTCGTCCAGGTAGTGAAAGAGCCTATTTCTACTAAAGGTCCCAGACTTTCTAGTGAAATCTCTCTACCAGGTCAATACGTTGTTCTAGTCCCATTCTCAAAAACCATCTCTGTTTCTAAGAAGCTTAGAAGTGTTGAAGAGCGTCGGCGACTGAAAGTGCTGGCTGAAAGTCTGCGTCCACATAACTTCGGCGTCATTGTCAGAACGGCTGCTGAAGGAAAGGATGCCGCCACCCTTAGTAATGATATTTCGGATATCCTGAACAAGTGGGGGAATATGACTCAGCGCCTTCACCGCTCTAAGGCTCCCAGTAAAGTCCTAAGTGAACACAACAGAGCCACCAGTATATTGAGAGATATGCTGAGCCAGGGTTTTGAGACCATTCAAACGGATGATCATGCTTCTTTTAAGGACATAGAAGCTTACCTGAAAAACCATCAGCCAGATCAGGTTAAGGGACTTAAATTATATAAAGGTCGTACACCTCTTTTCCAGGCATTAGGATTAGAGAAACAGATTAAAGCCTCTTTTGGGAAAATAGCTTCCATGGCTAATGGGAGCTACTTGGTGATTGAGCATACAGAAGCTATGCACGTTATAGACGTGAATAGTGGAAGTAAAAACCTCAATAACAAATCCCTTGAAGAGACAGCTCTCCAAACCAATATGGAGGCTGCCACGGAAATAGCCCGTCAGCTGAGGTTAAGAGACATGGGAGGGATCATTGTAGTGGACTTCATAGATATGAAGAAGCCTGAAAATAGGCGAAAACTCAATGATTACCTGAGAAAAGAAATGAAGGCTGATAGGGCCAAGCATTCTATTCTTCCTATCAGTAAGTTTGGACTGGTTCAGATCACTCGTCAGCGAGTGCGTCCCCAGATCAATATCCAAACTTCAGAAACCTGTCCTAGCTGTAATGGGTCCGGAAAGATCCAGGCATCTATTCTGATAGCAGATGAGATTTCTAATAATATAGAGTTCCTCATCAGACAAAATAAGGAGAAGAAGCTTAAGATTGCTGTGAACCCATATGTGGCGGCTTACTTGAAAGAGGGTTTTGTAAAGAGTATTAGGTTCAAGTGGTTAATGAATTACGGTATTTGGGTGAATATCGCACCAGACACCTCCATGCCATTTACTACCACCAAATACTTTAATGCAGCGGGAGAAGAAATAAAGTTCTAACAGAACTTTTCCTATAAAAAAGAAGGGGTTGATCAGATGATCAACCCCTATTATTTTGTCTATTATACCCCGAAAGAATATTTGATTCGGAAGTTTCCTTGCCCTATTAATTTTCCTTCTGCATATAGAGAAATATACTGGATTCCTTTTTCATATTTGAAATCTGCAGGTTGAGCAAAGTCTACGCATACTTCCTGCTCACTGCCAGTATAGTTAATCAGTGTCTTGGAAGAGTAGTCTCTCTGCTGACCCCTGTACATGAACTTTCCACTACCATTTCCAGTATTGATAGTTCCCCCTGGATTTTCATATACCATGAAGACCTCTCTACCACCGCTTTCAGCTAACTGATTTTCCAGAAGTGTAAAGCAGACCCTAAAGTCCTTCATGCTGCCTCTTCTAAACTCTCTTCCCTCCTTCGCTTTGCCTTTCTTCACACTGAAATAGCTCAGTTCTGTAGCTCTTAAGGTAGCAGCTATTTGCTTGGTTTCCTGAAGCTGCTGTTCTGTCCTTTCCGTGGTTTCCTGTAAGGTCCTGTTTTCAGTTTGGAGCATGACGGTGGTAGTATTCAAACTATCTACCTGCCCGGTAAGCAATTCATTTTCAGCCTTCAGGTAGTCTATTTCAGCCCTGTACTGATCCACAAAGTTCTGTAGCTCTCCTACTTTGGATTCTAGTTGCCTGATTTTGTTCTTATCTGCCTTGGAGTTTTGCTTAGCCTGAGCCAGCCTAGCTACTACGGCCTCCAGCTCCATGTATTTTTCTTCCAGAAGTTTATCCTTCTCCGCTATCTCCATATTCTTGTCTTCCAGGTTTACCTCGAAGTTTAAGATCTTTTCCTCTAGAGAGAGAATTTCACTATTGAGCTCTTTGATATCTGCCAGGTTCTTTTCATTTTCACTCTTCTCCGCAAAATACTTTACAGCAAAGTATCCCAGTGCACATAATACAAGGGCTCCCACCACAATTAGGGCGATTCTGCTCGTATTTTTGGACTGATCAGAAGAAGAATCAATAGGCTTTGAGTAGGCAGGCGTTGGTTTACTCGCAGAAGGTTTTTGAGGTGTAGGCTTTGACGTCTTGTTACCTCCTGTATTTGGTTTCTCTGTTGATTGCATGAATAAAAGATATTGGAAATACGAGTCAGTTAATAACGGTTAAAAAAAGTTCCATCGATTATAATGCCTCTTTAACGAAATTCAGGACAAATAATTGCGCCTTTTTGATGGCCAGAGGGATATCCCATTCCAGGGTATTTCTCTCCCGAACATAATTACTAATGGCCCTGAATGCGTAAAAAGGTATGTTCGTATGTAGCATAGCGTGAAAGAACGCAGCCCCTTCCATTGTCTCTACTTGTTTATCCCAAGTCTGCTTATGAAAGTGTATTTTCTCTGCCTCTCCGTTTACTGTATTGACGGTGGCACCGCTTACTTTACGAACCTTTTCGTTGGAAAGATAAGGATTCTTTAACGTATGGTAGTGAATTTCTTCCTCAGAACGGAAAACAGGGAAGCCCAGTTTCTCTAAATTCAGGAATCCATCAGCTGAATCAGCCCCCATATCCGAAAAACAGTCAGACTGGATTTCCACCACTTCTCCCAGCTGGAAGCGCTCATCATATGCACCTGCAATACCCAGGTTAATGGCGGCTTGAAATCTGGATTTGCCCAGTAATCTACCTAATATAAAGGAGGTATTCACTATGCCTATGCCTGTAGCTACAAGAAACACCTCCTGATCTCCCAAAAATCCTCTCTGTATTTTCTCCTCATAAACCACATTCTGTAACTCAGCTTGAATGAGCTGAAGTTCCATAGGGGTAGCTGCTACCAGCAGTATGGGAAGTTTCGTATGCATTTAAGGATAAGAAACAGCTTTTGTAAACAATTTCCTCTAAAACTGTGTAATTTATGGGTCTACCTGATATGAGAAATAGATATGCCCGGTTTATCAAAGAGAGCAGACAGAATTAAGGAATCACCCATCAGAAAATTGGTGCCCATAGCAGAAGCTACTAAGAAAAGGGGAACCCAAGTATTTCACCTAAATATAGGTCAGCCCGATATAAAAACCCCTAAGCGGTGGTTTGAGGCTATAGAAAAGGCAGACACTACCGTTCTGAAGTATAGCCAGTCTGCTGGCATGCCTGAACTAAGAGAAGCTATTCAGGGATATTATCGGAGATTGGGGCATGAGCTAGCCATCTCCAATATCAATGTTACTACTGGCGCTTCGGAGGCCCTGAGCTTTGTATTCGCCTCTATTATGGATGAAGGAGATCAGGTAATTGTACCAGAGCCATTTTATGCCAACTATAATAGCTTCAGCCTAGGGGTAGATGCAGAAGTAGTTCCGCTAACTACTCGTTTAGAAGATGATTTTGCGCTACCAGAGCCGGAAGCCTTTGCGGAAAAAATCACAGATAAGACTAAAGCTATTCTCATCTGTAACCCTGGGAATCCTACCGGAATACTGTATCCTGAGACTGCTCTGAAAAAATTGGCTGATATTGCCAGGGAGAAAAACATCTACCTAATAGCAGACGAGGTCTATAGAGAATTTACCTATGGAGAGGAAAGGCATACCTCTATTCTCTCTTTTGATCATCTACATGAGCAGGCCATAGTGGTAGATTCTGTTTCCAAGCGGTTCTCTGCCTGTGGAGCAAGAATAGGCTGTATCATTTCCAGAAATGACAGACTGATGAATGCAGTGCTGAAATTTTCCCAGGCACGTCTATGCTCACCTACTCTTGGACAAATAGGTGCTACTGCCGTATACGATCTTCCTACCTCCTTTTATGAGGAAGTAAAAGCTGAGTATAAGCGTAGAAAAGAGACTTTGGTATCTTCCCTGAGAAATATTCCGGGTGTCATTTGCCCGGAAATAAATGGAGCCTTCTATGCCATTGTGAGGCTTCCGGTTAAAGACAGTGAACACTTTTGTAAGTGGATGCTGGAAGATTTCTCCTATGAAGGAGCTACAGTTATGATGGCACCTGCAGCAGGCTTCTACAAAACGGCAGGTCTTGGTCTGGATGAAGTGAGAATAGCCTATGTCCTCAAAGAAGAGGATCTCCAAAAGGCGATGACCTGCCTGGAAAAGGGACTTGAAGCTTATCCTGCTGAGAGGAAAAAGCTGGGATCGGTACAGATGAATTAGGCTTTGGCAGGTATATACCTTCATATTCCCTTTTGTCATCAGGCATGTACCTACTGTGATTTCCATTTTGTGACTTCCCTTGCCAGAAAAGAGGAGATGGTAAATGCCATCCAGCAG
>JBCDBC010000466.1:0-4974 GCA_039184535.1 Bacteroidota bacterium
CCGCGTTGTAGGAGTTCTCGTGGAGCTGCCGGATCGCCTCTTTGCCGTTTTTCGCCACATCGTGGTCGACGCCGATGAGGGCCAGCAGTTTCTGCGCCACGTGCAGATTGACGGGGTTGTCCTCCACCAGGAGCACCCGCGAGGCGCGACAGATGGAAGGAGATTCTGAGGCAGAGATAGCCCGGAAAATGAACCAATTTTACATTCCCCTTTACCATGGTATGCTCATAGAAAAGAAATCTTATGAAGAAGTCATCAACGAATATCCGGCTTTAGCAGACTACAACTACCATGCTGCTGCGCATATGTATGGGCGTCCCGTGGCATATTACCATCAGCTTCAGGATTACAACCTGGCAGGCGGATGGGAAAATCTAACTGTCCCGGTACGGATTCTTAGAGGCACACATGACTGGATCATGTCAGCATTTGATAATGACCTAATCATACAGGTTCTGGAAAAGAATGGTCATGAAGATCACCAGCTTTACGAGTTCCCAAAGCTAGACCATTGGCACACCATTCATAAGTCAGTAGAAGACTCTTACTTTGGCCGCCCCGGACAGTGGGATGACAGAATTAGCGGCATCCTGGTAGAATGGGCAAAAGAGCTAGCTGACCTCTAGCATATACTGACGCTATTGGGAATCATTTATGGGAGTATCTATTGGCTCGAATAGATACTCCCATAATTGCAATGAGAAAATACCTCATCCCAAGTTCGAAAGAATTCTCCTTGGATTTTTCTACCAGGAAGAAAGGCCAATGATCTCCCCATTAGGTCCTGTAAAAAAGGTGTATTTATCGCGAACGTAGTGCTCATTTTCCAGTTCATATCCCTCTGCCTTTAGCTTATCCCCAATAGGACCAATATCATTAACCTTTAGCATGAAATGATTATGGTTGGTATTCCCGATAGGGCCTAATGTATGCATGTGCTGAGGGGCTGTGACAGAAAGGGCTATTTCAAAGTCATTGGCCCTTAGTTTTAATACTAGCATACCTTCAACTCCTGGACCCTTGAGCACCTCTGCATCAGACATGCTTAGACCAAGAATCTCTTGATACAGCTTTAGGCTTTTCTCCAGTTCGAGCACATGCACACAGATATACCTAAGGCCTGTAACCCTTGCCTGTAGATGACTTTCTTCTTTTACCGTTAAGGAATCCGCCTGCTGGGCAGAAACATGCCCTACACCCAAGAGGAGGAATACTGCTAGAAAGCCATACTTTTGCAGAAGGCTTAATATTGAACTCTCCCTGATTATCCTATTACAATTAGTGGTTTTCATGATAGATTTCCTGAAAGATTTCAATTTTTGAGAACCACTATAAGTTATGATAACTCATAAAAATTTGAAGGGGTAGGAGAGCTGTTAAACTCATTTTCTCCTAGACAAATACTTGACATAGAAGATTATAAGGGAAGGAGTCAATTTAAGTTGGCTGTTAGCTCAAAGATTCGCTCGGATTGTTTTCTGCTGAGGCTGGCGGGTATGCTCCTCATAAGCATATTTCTCATTCCCACAGCAAGGGGATTTTTCCAGTGGGCCATTTTCCCTATTTGCCAGCTATTTTTGACGATCATGTGAGCTTTCGCTTCTCTCAGCCGTTGGAAGGTAGAAAAGGCTTCATCCATATTGGGATAGTCACATATACATTGGGCTAATACATAGGCGTCCTCTATGGCCTGGCAGGCACCCTGACCCATATTTGGGGTGGTAGCATGGGCGGCATCACCTAACAGGCATATATTTGCTTTCCACCAGGGAGAAAAAGGCTTAAGATCATCCAGGGTCGCCGTATGTATGTTTGCTATTGGCGTGTGGGCTAATATGTCCTGAACCAAGGGGTGAAAACGCTGATAACTGCCGGCCAACTCTTCTACAGCAAGCGCTTCCCCTCTTTTCATACTTTTAACCGCAAACCAGTATACCTTAGCTGGAGCTATTTGAACAAAGCCAAATCGGATACCAGGTCCCCAGGCTTCATTCAATTCACGCTGAAATGATAGAGGCAGATCATACTCAGCTGCTCCTCTCCAGCAAGTCTGACCTGCTGAACGAATGTGCGTGTTTGGGAATAGGGCTTTTCGTACGGAAGAATGAATTCCATCTGCACCCAGGAGCGTTTCGGAGACTACTTTCTGGCCATTCTCAAAAGTCAGCTGAATTGCATTCTGATTGGGGCTAATTTCAGCCAGCTTATGATCCAGATGAAGCGAATCCTTCTCTATGTGATTCAGCAGAATCTGCTGTAGGGCACCCCTGTGAATAGCCACATTCTTGACGCCATACTTTTGCTCAAAAAAGCTTAGATCTACTTTGGATATGGGCTTCAGCTGAGGGTTTGTGATCTTGAGAAAAGAGATGAGATTTCCCGCTTGTTCGATCTCCCTTCTAAGGCCCAGCTTATTGTATACCTGCATGGCATTATTGGCGAGGATGATACCAGCACCTACAGGCTTCAAATCAGCTGCTTGCTCAAAAATCCTGTAAGGGAACCCCTCTTGTCCTAAAGCTATGGCTGTAGTTAATCCACCTATTCCTGCTCCTATGATGTCAAGCATGATGTCCTTTAATTAGGCAGGGAAGTTACACCAAAATACTGATCCGTCATGGCGGTGGGATATGAGATCTGGTAATGTGGGTCAGCCGCCATCTCAGGTCAGGTCGAGCTTCTCCCAGATCCCAGTCGAACCTTCTAGCCATCCCCTTCAATCCCACTGGGATGGCGCATTCTTTGAGGTTTTAGTATTGTAGAATCTATACACTTTTCAGAATCAGCCCTGCCATCTGCTTAATGGCTTTCTTCCCTTCCCTAAGTCCAGGGAAGACCATCCACACATGAAACATATGTGGGTACTCAAAGTAGTTGATGGGTGTACCCTGTTCTTCCATCATGACCTTCAGTTTCCGGTTGTCTGCCAGAAAGAGATCTCTCCCGCCTATAAAGGTGGAGATCTGAGGTAATCCCTTCAAGGAGCCATGAATAGGACTCACCATAGGATGATCATGATCCAGACTGCCCGCCCACAGACCACCTGCGGCCTGAAGTGCCCAAACATCCATCCAGGGATCTTCTTCTCCCAGCGTATTGATGGCAGGATTATCCATGTCTATGTCCAGCCAGGGAGAAAGAAGAATGATTTGTTGGGGGAGGGGCTTTCCCTCTTCTTTTAGCTTCTGAACCAAACCCATGGAAAATCCTCCGCCTGCGCTATCACCCATAAGGATGATATTCTCAGCACCCACTTCTCCTACCAGTTGATGATAGACCTCTTCCACCATAGGAAAGGACTGCTCGGCAGTGATGCCTGGACCAAGGGGATAGTTAGGAACTACAGCTGTGGCACCTGTTCGCTTGATAAGTTTCCCCAATAAATACCAGTGTTCTTTTTTGATGTTATTGACATAGCCTCCTCCGTGTAAGTATAGGAGAAGGGTCTTGGACGAAGTATTTGCGGGGGCAATCCGGCTCACATTCCTTCCTTTCACCTCTGAGGTGGTAATGCTAAAGGCCTTATGTAATTTCTCAGGGATAGGATCCTCTTCCACATCATACAGCTTTTCCTTCATCCTGCGGATAAAGTATTTCTGGAAGCCTTTTTTCTTGATGTGTCTGAGGAAGAGTCTACCTAAGAGGCTGATTGACGATTTGTGTATATAAGTAGTGGCCAATTTGGTATATGCTTAGAGATGAGAGCAGTGAACCTTATTTCCGTCACCCCTGTGGGGATGAAGGGTATGGCTAGCAGGGTCAACCGGGGTCTAGCGAGTAATTGAGGATTTGACATTTTCACCTAAGCCTCTCTAGATACCGTTTGACCCTACAATACATCCCCCCTCAAGCCCAACGGCATGACGAACTTTTTTCAACTGGAGTCAGGCTAACTCCCCAATATCATATCTGCCGCCTTTTCGGCTATCATGATGGTGGGTGCATTGGTATTTCCACGGGTAACATTGGGCATAATAGAAGCGTCCACCACTCTCAGTTTCCCTATCCCGTGCACCTTCAGCTGATGATCCACTACAGCTTCCTCATCATTCCCCATCTTACAGGTAGAAGTCGGGTGATAGAGGGTTTCACTAGTCCTGCGCATAAATTCTTCCAGGGCCTGATCATCATCTGTAAACTGCCCAGGTAAGAGGAAGCCCGTCCTGTATGGGGCAAATGCCTCAGTCATTCCCAGTTTAAGGCAGGCTCTAAGGCCTATCATTGATCGTTGAAGGTCATCCTCTGTACTCAGGTAATTATGGTCGATCAAGGGTGCATCAGAATGACGACTAGAAGCCAGACTTACCGTCCCCTTACTGGTGGGATTCAGGACTTTAGATCCGATAGAATAGCCGTTTCCCTTATCTGGACTTTGGAGGCCATGCTCTACAAAGTAGGCAGGTCCAAAGTGGAACTGTATATCCGGAGCGGGCTGAGCATCTGAGGATTTAATAAAGCCCCCAGATTCGCCTATGTTACTGGCAAATGGTCCCTTCTTTTTGGTCAGGTAGTTAAAGAGATTCTTGATGATGACCGGGAAATTCTCAGCAGAATCCAGGGTTTTCTTATAGGAAGAATGGAAAATCCCAAAAGAAACCAGGTGGTCCTGCAGGTTTTTACCTACACCCGACAGTTGCTTCAGTAAGGGGATGTTATGTTTCTCCAATTCAGCCTTATCTCCCACACCGGATAGCATAAGCACCTTGGGACTATTATAGGCACCGGCACACAGCAGGACTTCTTTATTGGCGTGTACCTGGTGGGTTTGTCCTTTTTGATGGAAAATGACCCCTTTAGCCTCATCACCTTCAATGAGTATTTTCTTTACTTCAGCCTCTACCTTTATGCTGAGGTTAGATCTGGAAGCCACTGGGTGAAGACAGGCCTTAGCAGCACTACATCTCTCTCCCTTAATATGGGTTACCTGGTACATTCCGAAGCCTTCCTGGCTTTCACCATTAAAGTCAGCATTCA
>JBCDBC010000467.1:0-4972 GCA_039184535.1 Bacteroidota bacterium
GATTAAGATAATACAGAGATAGTGTAAGGGTTGTCATTACGACAACCCTTACTTTTTTTGAGGGGTCCAATTAGGTAAGGCTTCGATGGAGCCTAGAAGCATTATCCTTTTCTATTATTAGCGTCTCTTTACATGTCATTGGTAAGATACCTCAAGTAGGGAATAATAACGCTTTCAAGTACTTCGTCGCCTGCAACAGCAATCCATATCAACCCTGTACCTTCCATTTCTTCCCATTGGCTTGTTCAAATTCGGCCGTCTAGACTTTTTCGGGATAGGACAATGGCTAACCCTTAAATGACTTATGTTGAGAGACATGATGCATCACGTCTCTACAAGCCTGGAAATATTATGTGGGTAGGGGTGCACGAAAGAGGGGAGGATGGCTTGTGAGAAGGCCTTGGTTTTTTCGTGCTTGACTTTTGGTTCGTTTTTATCAAGAAAATGAACAAGCACGCTGCAGGCGAAGTAGCACTAGAAAATAAAAAAGAAAGCCACGGATCTTCGTGGCTTTCTTGCTATCAAAAAATATCTCTTTCTCTAGTTAGTGGCAAGTGCACCAGCACCTCTACGTGGGATCTGATTCATCGTATACCAGGCCTCTGTAGTCCATAGAGACTGATCGGTCGAGCTCTTCATAGCAGGATTTAGGAGCACGTAAACCACATGGTTAGGCTGGATGCCAGCTATCTTCAGGGTAGCTTTCTTTCTATCTGCAGAAAGACTCACTTCCTGAACAGCCAGGGGCTTATCATCCAGCTTAGGTCCTCCATAGTTCTCTGTAGGGAGATAGTACCACTGTCTGATGGTGAAGTCTGAAGCCTCTCCAAATCCGGCAGCTAATGGCTCAGTGAACTCTATCTCTAATCCATCAGGCTGTGCGCGTACTGCTAGCATCTCAAAGGCCGTATTCCCATTATAGCTCAGGCGCTGAAGGCCGTACTTCAGTTTTCCGGCATGTCCCCAGTTCCCTGTAGAACCTACACCTCCTATATATAGATCTCCGTCAGGACTCCAGACCACTCGGTTTACTCCAGCTTCAAGCCCTTGGGTAAAGCGGAATACACATCCCTGATATTCTCCGTTAACCTTCTCAGCGAACACACGCTTCAAGCCACCGTGGGTTACCTCTCCGTGTATCATTTGCCCCTCATAAGGCCCGACATTCAGGTAAGTAGGCTGAGTAGGAGAATTTCCAATCTCGTCCTGCGGAAGCCATACCACAGGTAATTTCTCCCTGAGCCTGGCTGTCCCTTCAAAGTCTACCGAGCGTGAACCAAAAAAGTCTCCGTCTTCCAGATGCACAATCTTACTGGCAGGCAACCAGTCTCCCTGATTATCTGCTATATAGATTTCCCCATCTACTCCTATCCCGATTCCATTAGGTGTCCTCAATCCATGAGCCATAAACTCAAAGCTTCCATCTTCTTTGGAAATTTTCACAGCCTTTCCTCTGTCTGGAATCTGAGGACGAGTACTGGCGCCCCCAGGATTAATGGCTGTAGCCAGGGTCGCATAGAAATGTCCGTCCTTGTACACTAGGCCAAAGGCAAATTCATGGAAGTTGGCTGATACCTGCCACCCATTACATACAGTTTCATACTCATCTATAATCTGATCCCCATCATGGTCTGTAAGTTTGGTCAGCTCCTGCTTTTGCAATACATAGATTTCGTCATCCACTACTTTTACCCCCAAAGGCTCTGCTAAACCAGAAGCGATAGGGGTAACGACGATCTTCTCAGGATCATCCTGTTCCAGGTTGCTGATTCTGTAGATACTTCCTTCGGGATCCCAGTTACTCAATATCAGGCTTCCATCAGACATGAAGTCCATACCCCCTACCTTTGGGTGAAAATTATCTGGTCTTGCCTGAGAAATATTAAAGCTCGGATGTACATCTTCTAATGCGATGGTATTTCCAGGATTAGGTCCCTTGGGCTCTTCACCTTCCTCTTCAATTACAAATGGTTTGGGTTCAAGGATAGATGCTGGATTATAAGTGAGTATCTCCGAAGGGATAAGCCCAAAATCCTCAGATCCATATGGGGCCCACAATAAGGAAAGCACCTTTCCTCCTCCTCCCTGGAAGTACTCCAGTACAAATGGATTTTCTCCTTTCTTGAGAATGACCTCACCATCTACAAGCTCAGGTCCGTGTAGTCCGTCATTATCACAAATAAGCTCACCATTGATCGTGAGTCTGGATCCATCATCACTGATAAGTTTGAAAACCGTATTGGTCTCCGCCGTCATATTGAAAGAGCCTTCAAATCTCATATAAAACTTCTCATCGAATCCTCCAAAAGCATCATCTCCCACAAGGTTGAATCCATCAATAGTACCAGAGGCTACAGGTGCCATCTCTTCGGTTATCTCTGGAAGGCCATTCATTCCATTAATCTGGTACACGTTCAGGGCAATTCCGTCTCCTGATAAACTCTCTGGGTCTGGCATCTCACCAGATACACTCATATTACTACTAGGCTTCTCCCAAAAGGGGAATAAGCCTGGAGGAGGTCCCCCCTCTGATGGTGCTTCTTCTCCATCTAGTGTGAGAATCCATTCTATCATGGTAGCAACGTCCTCGTATGGGAGATCCAGATGAGAAATCATCATAGCTTCTCCCCAAACGCCGTTTCCTCCCTGAATGACTTTATTGGCTAGCTGCTTAACGGTGGCTTCATTATTAGGATATTTCTCTGCAACAGAGACGTAAGAAGGGCCTACTGTTTTCAGCTTAGTATTATGACAGGTTTTACATCCGCTCTGCTCTATAAGCACTTCCGCTGGACTTAGCACCTCCTCTGCTGAGGCCAAAGTAGCTGTTTCCTTCTTGGGAAAATCAGGATAGAACCAGGAAGTGAGCTGGGTAGTCCCATTCTCCTTCAGTGTCAACTCGCCCTTCACAGCAAAAATGTGGGCACCAGGATACACAGTCCCTTCACTTGAAGTCTGATTAAACTTCCCGTTTGTACTAAAGCTCCCTGATCCATACAGGTGATCCATATTGGCCTGAAGTATCAGGTCTGTCCCAGAAGGCTGGCCGGACACATAAAAGGTACGCTCATAGCCGGGATGACCAGACTTGTCAACCACATATTCAGGGCTTTCCTGTATGCTAATGACAGAACCATCCTTGAGGGTCATCTCATACTGTAGCCGAACGTGTTCTCCGTAAAATCTATGGCCCTTGTAGCTGGTATTTACACTTAGGGTATCAGCACCTCTTAACAGGTGCCAGGGTGCAAAGTAAGCCCCCTGGATGAAGGCGTCTCCCTTTGAGGTAGGCTGGGGACCGTGGGCAGTTGTGTAAACCGGTCCGTCTAAAATGACTCCATCCTTCCAGACTTTGTATAGGGCGCAGTTTTGGGCATCATAAGCCGCCCACATATCAGAGCTTAGTGCCAGGGTAACCATTCTGGCTCTTTCATCTAATACAGAACGGAAGACCCATGGATCTCTTCCTCTTTCCGGCCCATGGTGGTCATGAGAATCTGAACAACCGAATAGGCATACTGTCAATAGCAGTCCCAACCAAGCAAAGTTTTTCATGTAGTAGTAGTATCTTTTGTTTACGTAAAAGTGATCTATTCGAAAAGAACTGAAGAATTAATATAAGAGGAATTCCAGAAATTTTGCTGTTATCTTAGGGGATAATCGACAAACTTTTTACCGTAAACGATTTAGATTCACAGCTTTACCAAAAAGTAAGCCCAACACCGGGGAGGTATTGGGCTTTGGCCATGGAATAGTCTATTGTTTATTTTAAGCAGCCAATATCTTTCCGTTTAATGCTTCAGGTATAGGGCGGAAATCATATAACTGGTTTCTTAAGCGTGGAGTGAAGCCTGCATCTATGATCACCTTCTGAATATCTTCAGCACTCAGTCTGTAGGGAGCTCCTGCTGCAGATACTACATTCTCTTCTATCATAATAGATCCCAAATCATTGGCACCTCCATGCAGACATACTTGCGCTACTTTAGGTCCTACCGTCAGCCAGGAAGCCTGGATATTCTCTATGTTAGGGAGCATGATCCTACTCATAGCAATCATTCTGATATACTCATCAGCACTCACTGTATTTCGTACTCCTTTCACTCTGTTTAGTAGCGTTCCATCATCCTGATATGGCCACGGGATGAAGGCCTTAAAGCCATTGGTCCCTTCCGGTCTTTCTGCCTGTACTGCTCTGATTCTGACAAGATGATCAAATCGCTCTTCTATGGTTTCTATGTGGCCGAACATCATGGTAGCAGAGGTAGTCATATCTATTTGATGTGCCTGGCGCATCACTTCCAGCCATTCTTCCCCTAAGCATTTTCCGTTAGAAATGATCCTTCTCACTCTATCAGCCAAAATCTCTGCACCTGCTCCCGGCATAGAATCCATCCCAGCATCTGCCAATCTTTTCAATACTTCCTTGTAGCTTAGGTTGGATAGCTCGGCTATATGCACAATCTCTGGGGGTCCCAGGGCATGTAATCTCAGCTCCGGAAACCAGCCTTTCAGCTTACTGAACGTCTCCTCATAAAATTCTATCCCAAGTTCCGGATGGTGGCCTCCTTGTAGCAGAAATTGATCACCCCCTAAATCGAAGGTTTCTCGGGCCTTACGCTGGTAAGTCTTATCATCTGTGATGTAAGCCTGATCTGCAAATTTTCTATGAGGCGGCACAAAGAAATTACAGAACTTACAATTAGCCACACACACATTGGTGGTGTTGACATTCCGGTCTATCTGCCAGGTAACAATGCCGTTCGTTTCCTTCTTATGGAACTTACGCATCTCATTGGCCGTGTACATCAGGTCTGAAGTGGCCGCATTGTGCCACAGGAATATCCCCTCTTCTTCTGAGAGAAACTCCATCTTTAATGCCTTATCTAACAATGAAGCTACCTTCATAGTGATAATTATGAATATTGAATGATCTATTGTTAAATGCTCTCCTTCCCTACTTCACATAAAC
>JBCDBC010000468.1:0-4942 GCA_039184535.1 Bacteroidota bacterium
ATACGTGAAAACCAGGTGGCTAATCCTATGGCCCAGTCAGGGTGCATTAACCTGAGAATTGTATGAGTAAGCCGCGTACTTAGAAACCATTTTAATAGCTTATAGCCATAATCTCCTGGACCTAATCCATCCCCATGAGCAACATAGAAGTTCTTTCCAAAGAAGGTCTTGGTTATAGGGCCTCTGTGGATTTCTGCAGAGAGCTGCTCCTCTAAATAGGGTCCATACCAGATATCATGATTACCTGAGAATATGTGGATCTTAATGCCTGAATCACTCATCTCAGCTAGTTTACCCAGCAGGCGGACATAGCCTTTGGGGGCCACATGTCTGTACTCAAACCAGAAATCAAAAATGTCCCCCACCAGAAATAGCTCAGCGGTTTGAGGCGTGATATGGTTCAGCCAGTCTACAAAGCGCTTTTCCCTAAGCAGGCTTTCCTGATGATTAGGGGCGCCCAGATGCATATCAGAGGCAAAGTAAATATTCTTGGGGGTATCTGAATTCACAGTCTCAGCTACTTATGTGACCCGAAAGTACTCGAAAAGCACTAAAGAGAAAAGGTTTGGTGAGATCCTCACCAAACCTTTTCTTGATATACTTACCTGTCCTATTTAGGATCAGAAGGCTCTGCCTCAGCATCTGAGGGAGTAGTTTCTTCTACTTCCTTGGATTCTACTCCGTTTACAGCTACCTCTGCGCCGTTCTCCTCATGCACAGCTCCATTAGCTGGGGCTGGTGCCTCTTCCTCGGGCTTTTCATCCTGCATACCGAAAGGCCTTTTTCCGATCAGTCTTACTAGGTCATCCTTAAATAAGACTTCTTTCTTTAACAGCTCTTGTGCAATGAGTTCCAACTCTTTTCTTCTTTCATTCAGAAGGGCTTTGGTACGCTCATAAGCAGACTGGATGATCTTTCTTACTTCCTGGTCTATGGTTTGAGCGGTAGCCTCAGAATAAGGCTTACCAAAACTGTACTCATTATCATCCCTGAAAGATACCTGACCTACTTTCTCATTCATCCCATAAAGGGTAACTATAGAATAAGCAGATTTGGTAATTCTCTCGAGGTCATTCTGGGCTCCGGTAGAAACTTCACTGAAAATGATATCTTCTGCTGCACGTCCACCAAGGGTCATACACATGGTGTCTATGATCTCATTGTAGGTGTGCAGGTATTGTTCTTTGGGTAGATACTGAGCATATCCTAAGGCTGCAAGCCCTCTGGGAACAATGGATACCTTCACGAGTGGATGCGCGTGCTTAAGGAACCATCCTGCTACTGCGTGTCCTGCTTCATGATAGGCTACTATCTTTTTCTCTTCAGGAGAGATAATTTTGCTCTTTTTCTCCAGACCGCCGATTACCCTGTCAATGGCATCCTGGAAGTCTTCCATATCTACGGCTTCTTTATTCTTTCTAGCAGCTATGAGGGCAGCCTCATTACATACGTTCATGATGTCTGCACCCACAAATCCAGGCGTTTGGGAAGCCAGCTTGACTACATCTACTTCTTCTGAAAGCGTAATCTTGTTCAGGTGAACACTGAAGATGGCCTCTCTACCTTTGATGTCAGGTCTGTCAACCCCTATTTGTCTGTCGAATCTTCCAGCACGAAGAAGGGCAGGGTCCAGTACATCAGGTCGGTTAGTTGCAGCCATGATGATCACACCAGTATCACTACCGAAGCCATCCATTTCTACCAATAGCTGGTTCAGGGTATTCTCACGCTCATCATTTCCGCCGGTAACATTCATTCTGCCACGGCTTCTTCCCACAGCATCTATCTCATCAATGAAGATGATACAAGGCGCTTTTTCTTTGGCCTGCTTGAAAAGGTCTCTTACCCTAGCGGCACCTACCCCTACAAACATCTCTACGAAATCAGATCCACTTAGAGAGAAGAAAGGTACTTTGGCTTCACCAGCTACGGCTTTGGCCAGAAGGGTTTTCCCTGTACCAGGAGGGCCTACCAATAGTACCCCCTTGGGAATGTGTCCACCCAGCTTGGTAAATTTTTGAGAATTCTTCAGGAATTCTACTACCTCCTGAACCTCTTCCTTGGCTTCTTCAAGGCCTGCAACATCATTAAAGGTTACATTAACCTTATTCTCTTTATCGTAAAGATTGGCTCTACTTTTTCCAATGTTGAATATTTGTCCCCCGGCACCTCCGGCACCTACTCTTCTCATAAAGAAGAACCATAATGCGATCAAAACAGCAATGGGAAGCAGGATATTAAATATGCTGCCATAATCAGTGCGTTCCTTAACCTTAAAAGGGATATTATTCTTAATCAAATACTCTTGAAAAGTATCTGCAGAACTAACTTTGAAAAAATATTGAGGAGCTGAATCAGAGGATTGTGACCCCGAATTCTGGAGAACAATATCTACTTCTGTCCCATTTATGACAACAACTTCTTTGACTTTTCCGTCTTCCCACATCTTACTGAACTCACTGAAGGTGATTTCCTGCTTGTTGTCATTTCCACCTATTAGCAGGGATCCAATAATGAAGAAGGCAAGAACGACCACGTAAATCCAATAGATGTTGTTGTTATTTTTTGGACTTCTCTTTTTGTCGTTGGTATTAAACTCTGCCATACAAATTTCTGCTCACAAAAATGGTTAGCTAATTTTAATAGGGATACGTTTGAAGACTAACCCGTTACGGTATTTAAATGTTGCGTATCTTTAAGTAGGAGTGCAAAACTTATTCCTCATGAAAGTTACTGCCAAAATAGCAGAAAAACTATATTTGACTGGAAAGAATGTCGGACTCAGACATACATATACGCAAAATATCCTGTTTCGTTAGAGAATAATGTCTCTGTATAAGTATAAAGGACGAATGAAACGGAAAGAGATTTTATCCTGCATGATAGAATTGTTAGAAAAGAGAGGAGAATGTTCCAGTATTTGTCCCTCAGAGGTAGCTAGAGCTTGTTTTCCGGAGGATTGGAGAGAGTATATGGAAGAAGTTAGGGAGGTAGCGAAAGAATTAGCCAATGAAGGAAGGGCTTCCATTCTCCAAAAAGGAGAAGTTTTACAAGAGGATAATTGGAAAGGACCTATTAGGATACGGATTAAACATAGCTGAGCATGTGTGGAAGATATACCTTAACCAGTGAATTAGATGCCGTAGAGGTAGCTGAAAGTGTCCCGGAACACGTTCACTTAGAACCCCGATATAATATAGCTCCCAGTCAGTACTGCCCTGTCATTCCCCAACATGACACAGACAGAAAGATACATTTCTATAAATGGGGCCTATTACCTCATTGGGCCAAGGATTCCAAGATGGCGTATCGTATGATCAATGCCCGTGGGGAAACCATTCACCAAAAGCCTTCTTATAAAGAATCTTTCCAGAAGAGAAGATGTCTGGTCCTGGCAGATGGGTTTTACGAATGGCAAAAGCTGGAGAAGGGAAAACAGCCTATGTGGATCAGCCTGAACCCTCATGAGCGATTTTATATGGCAGGTATTTATTCTTATTGGAAAGATCCGGAGGGTAAGTGGTTAGAGACCTTTTCTGTCATAACCACTAGCCCTAATCCACTTATGGCGCCCATACATAACAGGATGCCTGTCATTCTTCCGGAACACTTGGTAGAGGACTGGATGGATCCCTCCATGGAGGTCGAACTTCTCCTAAAACTACTTGTCCCTTATGATGAGGCGCTTATGACAGCCCGGCCTGTCTCTAGCAGGGTGGGGAATGTCAGAAATGATGATGCGGAACTTATCCAACCCTTATCCACTTAACCTAAATATGAAAATCAGCGCTCGCCTCATTCTACTTATCTCTGCTCTTATCATGCAGAGTTGTATTCCTCCCTTTCATGCCAGACTAAAAGAAGTAGCCTACGAATCTCCCAGACTGAAGATTATTCCCCTTTCCAATAATGCCTTCATGCATGTTTCTTATTTACCGTACATGGGGAGACTGATAGGTTGTAACGGACTTTTCTACAGAAATAAGGGTAGGGTAGTGGTATTTGATACGCCTACAGATGATTCTGTGAGTGTAGAACTGATTAACTGGATAGAAGAGACGCTTGACAGCAGGGTAGTGGCAGTAGTTCCTGGGCATTTTCATAATGATTGTTTGGGAGGCTTAGCGGCCTTTCATGAACATGGGGCAGAAAGCTATGCGAATCAGCTTACCTGTGAACTAGCAGGAAAAGAGGGAAGTGTCATTCCCCAGAACGCTTTTAGTGGATCTATGGAGCTATTTGAGGGAAAGGTGGAAATTTGGCATCCAGGTGAAGGACATACACGGGATAATGTCATAGGCTATATTCCTTCAGAAAAAGTGATGTTTGGAGGGTGCTTGATAAAATCTGTAGGGGCTGGTAAAGGATATGTCGGTGATGCCAATCAAGATGAATGGACTAACACGGTCAAAAAAGTCAAAGAAAAATATCCGAAAGTTGAAGTAGTGATTCCGGGTCATGGTAAGAGAGGTGGACAGGAATTACTGGATTTTACCATGACCCTCTTTGCCCTTGAAGGACAGTGAGTTAGCCTTAACAAATAATCTGCTGATTTTTTAGGTAGTTCGACTTATCAAATTGATCACAATTCTAAAAACTCCACTATAATCAATTCCCTCCTTTTTAGTACATTGGGCGGAAATTGTGGTTGAAGGGTTACTTTTTAGACGTCTATAAGTCTAAAAATTCGTGTAGAGTGATTGCGTTCAAGGAAGTAAAAAACTTAAGAACAACAATCAATCAAATTCATACTTCCCATATGTCAGAGCACTCTACCTGAAACCGTAGAATTACGGATATGTCAAACCATAAAGAAACAATAGGCTGACAACAATTTATTCTAAGAAGCTATGAAAAATTATTTAACTCTATTTCTAATCTTGTTTCTAAGCGGGATGAGTCTTCAAGCCCAGACCATTGATGAGCTAAAGACGAAAAAAGC
>JBCDBC010000469.1:0-4941 GCA_039184535.1 Bacteroidota bacterium
GTAGGTTCTTTGTCGATGATATATCATTTTCTTAATTTTGTCTCTCTTTAAAGTTAATGGACATTAGCCCGGATTACACAAGTACATGCTACTGTAGACTCCTTTAGCTACTGCAATGAGCATCAGAGATCAAATTAACTTCAACAAACTTCCGCGTCACATAGCCGTCATCATGGATGGAAATGGACGCTGGGCGAGACAAAAAGGTAATATCAGAGTCTTTGGACATAAATCTGCTATTACTGCCGTGAGAGATACCACTGAGGGTGCAGCTGAGTTGGGGATAGACTATCTCACGCTATTTGCATTTTCTACTGAAAACTGGAGAAGGCCCAGAGCCGAAGTAGAGGCCTTAATGGCGCTTTTAGTAGAATCTATTCGAAAAGAGACAGCCACATTACTAAAAAATGATATTAAGCTGAAGGCCATAGGCAACCTAGAGCAGCTTCCTAAACGTTGCAGAAGAGAGTTGCAGGAAGCAATTGACCTTACAAGTAATGGTCAGAGAATGACGCTCACCCTGGCATTAAGTTACGGCGCAAGGTCTGATTTAATCTCAGCTATGCGCAGATTGGCAGGAGATGTTCAGGAAGGGAAAATTAATCCAGAGGATATAAACGAGCAGATAGTGAGTAAAGCTTTGAGTACGGCAGATATGCCTGATCCGGAATTACTCATTAGGACCTCTGGTGAGTTCAGAATAAGTAATTTCCTCCTTTGGGAGATAGCCTATTCAGAACTGTTTATGACACCTAAGTACTGGCCTGATTTCAGAAGGGAAGATTTGTACGAAGCTATTCTTGACTTCCAGAAAAGAGAAAGACGCTTCGGAAAAGTCAGTGATCAAATACAGAAAGTAGATTCATGAGAAATTTCATCCTCCTCCTACTGGGGATTTTCCTAAGCGCGCAGTCTCAGGCACAGTTTAATGCCAAGGACCAAAAAAAGTATATAGTCGCTGACATTCAGGTTGAAGGGGCAGAGTTCAGTGATGAAAATGCCATTATAGCCGTGTCCGGTATCGCTGTAGGAGACGTCGTTACTGTACCTGGCCAACAGATATCAGACATTATCAAAAGACTCTGGACAGAAAATATCTTCTCAGATGTAAGAGTAGGATACACCGCTATTAATGACCAAACCATCTCCTTGGTCATAGAAGTAACAGAAAGGCCTCGTATAGCCCAGTTTTCCTTCGAAGGGATCTCCAAGTCCCAGGCTGATGACCTAAGAGAAAAGATCAATTTCATCAGAGGAACTATTCTCACCGACTCCAAACAACAGTCAGCCAAAAGAATCATCAGAAATTTTTACGTAGAAAAGGGATTTTATAACACCAAGGTTACCATCAACTCTGATCCTGATAAGGTCCTGAAGAATGGAGTTGCGGTGAAAATCCTGGTAGACAGAGGAAAGAAAGTAAAGATAGACCAGATAGTGGTGAATGATAATGAAGCGCTGACGGATAAGAAGGTCATTAAGAAACTTAAAAAGATACACGTTAAAAACCCGCTGAAGCTTTGGCAGCGCTCTAAGTATGTCCCTAAAACATATAGAGAAGCCAAAGACGGCTTGTTAGCTGAATATAATAAGCTTGGCTACAGGGATGCTAACATTGAAATGGATACCGTCTTCAGAAATGGTGACGACTTCGTTACTATTGAGATGACTGTGTATGAGGGGGTGAAGTACTACCATAGAGACATCAACTGGTCTGGGAACCTAAAGTATAACTCTGAGGTGCTTAGTCAGGTGCTTGGGGTGAAGAAAGGAGATGTTTATGACCTTGAGAAGCTGAATCAACGCCTTCAAGGAGACCCCAATAGTGGGGATGTGAGTTCTCTTTATGTAGACAATGGTTATCTATTCTTCAATGTTCAGCCAGTAGAGGTTAGAGTAGATGGAGACTCCATAGATTTGGAGTTGAGAATGCAAGAAGGACCTCAGGCTACTATTAGACGAGTGATAGTAGAAGGAAATACCAAAACGGCTGACAACGTAATTCTTCGTGAAATTCGAACCTCTCCAGGACAGAAGTTCAGTAGAGCGGATATCATTAGAAGCCAGCGTGAAGTTTTGGCCCTTAATTACTTTGACCAGGAGAGTTTAGGGATATCTCCTATTCCTAACCAGAAGACAGGTACAGTAGATATTAAGTATTCCGTAACGGAGAAACCTTCTGATCAGCTACAGCTTCAAGGTGGCTGGGGAGGCCGTGTGCGAGACATAAACGGAAATGTGATAGCAGGTGGATTTGTAGGTACAGTTCAGTTAGCCTTTAACAACTTTGCTGCTAAAAGAATATTTGATCCAGGTGCATGGAGACCTGTTCCTTCAGGCGACGGACAGAGACTCAGTCTTTCCTTCCAGATGAACGGAGTAGGATACAGAAACTTCTCTATCTCCTTCCTTGAGCCATGGTTAGGAGGAAAGAAGCCTAACTCATTAGGAGTTAATGCTTCATACCTGGTTTTCCAAAATGGAGGATTCTTTACTAACTCTGAGCGATTCAGAAATAGTATCTTCAACACGTCAGTAGACTTTGGTAGAAGGTTGAAATTCCCAGATGACTTCTTCCGCTCCTTTACTTCTATTGGATTCAAATACTATGATATTCAGAACCCATCAGGATTCTTCCCAGGCTTTGTGGGAGAGGATAAGGCCTTCATCAACATTGTAACCCTCAAGCAATCATTTGAGCGTTCCAGTGTAGATGCACCTATCTATCCTAGAAGTGGTTCTATTCTTTCTCTTTCTGTGGAAGCTACACCTCCTTATTCCCTGCTGGGAAGAGATGTGTCAGGAGTAGATACCGATGCTGAAAGATTTAAGTTCCTCGAATACCATAAGTGGCGTTTCAACTCTAACTGGTTCTGGAACATTGTGGGTAATATGGTGGTTAGCGCCAAAGTTGAGGCCGGGTATTTAGGTAGATATAACAGAGACATAGCCATCTCTCCATTTGAGCGTTTCACCCTGGGGGGATCCGGGATGTTGACCAACAACTTTGGGGCATTATCCGGACTGGAGATCATTGCGCTAAGAGGATACCCAGACCAGGCCCTGAATAACAACAACGATAACTTCCCTATATATAACAGGATGTTAGTGGAGCTACGTCAGCCCCTAACCTTGAACCAGTCTGCACCTGTATGGGTAGCTGCCTTTGCAGAAGCAGGAAACGGATATCCAGACTTTAGAAACTATAACCCATTTGATGTGAAAAGAACTTTGGGAGCAGGTGTCCGTGTGATGCTACCTATGGTAGGTCTCCTGGGACTTGACTGGGCTTATGGGTTTGATCCTGTAAACAGAAATGTGGATCCTACACCTTCGGGTAGCCAGTTCCACTTTATCATAGGACAGCAGTTCTAAAAGGCCATTTGAAAGCGCATAATGGGTCACATATTCCACTACCGTGATACATTTATGTATAACTGTGTCAGTTATGTTTCCCTGTGGTGTATATTTAAGGGGAAAATGGAGTATGTATAGAGGAAGAATTACCTAAAAGTAAACCTATATGAAAAAGTGGACCTTAATATTAGCCCTGTTTTTTACGGGAATTAGCCTGAGTTATGCGCAGCGTATTGCTTACATAGACTCTGAATTTATCATGGACCAGATTCCTGAATACCAGGCTGCACAGGATGAAATAGACAGAATCTCTCAGAAGTGGCAGGAAGAGCTAGAGGGGAAGTACCGTTCCATAGAGCAGATGTATAGTGAGTATACCGCAGGTGAGGTACTCATGACAGAAGATACTAAGAGAGACAAGCAGGAAGCTATTTTTGCTGCTGAGAGAGAAGCAAAAGAATACCGTGAGAAAAAGTTTGGGTATAGTGGAGAACTGTTTGAACTACAAGAAAGCAAGGTAAATCCATTGCAGGAGAAAGTATTTAAAGCAGTAGAGACGGTAGCCAAGCGTAAAAAATATGATTACGTGTTTGACAAGTCTGGAGAAGTAACCTGGCTTTTCACTAACAGCACATATGACTTGAGTCAGCTGGTCCTGGAAGAACTGGGAATTTATCAGGATGATGACTCCGGTAGATAGGAATTTGTAATGGGAGTCTTTCTAGGCTCCCTACTTTTAACACACAAAGAGGGACAATAAGGATGTTAATCCTGAAAAGCACCTAGTACGAATTAGCCAATCCACTGCTTTTCCTGAAAGAATTAACCCCCCCCTCCTCTTTTATAGATATTGACACAGCCAGCCCTCTGTTAACGTCAAGTATGTCAAGCATTTTTAAAACGTTAACAAAATTTTAAATGCCGCCATTTATAGGAAAGGGAATATTGGAAATCTTTTTTCTTATTTTTGTGCGCGAATGAATATTCACGCTTTAACTTCAATGTATGAATTTTAAAAATTTACTCGCTATTCTGGCATTTACAGGAATAGTTTTGAGTAACACTTTTGCACAGCAGAAGATAGGGTATGTAAACCTGCCGATAGTTCTGGCTAATATGTCAGAAACTGCGAGCATGGAGCAGACCCTTCAGACCTACCAAAAGAAGTATGCTGAGAGCCTCAGAAGCAAGGAAGAGTTATTTCAGGCGAAATACCAGGAGTTTGCAGAGAGAGCTCAGAAAGAAAATCTGACAGAGGCGCAATTAAAGCCTATGGAAGAAGAGCTACAGAAATTAGGCGAGGGCGTGCAGAAGTATGCACAAGAATCTGAGCAAAAGATTCTTCTGAAAAGACAGGAATTAATGGCTCCTATCGCTGATAAAGTGCAAGGAAAAATTAAAGAGTTAGCCACTGAAAAAGGCTATACCTATATTTTAAATGCCATGGATGGGGCAGGAACATCAGTAGTACTTAACGGACCAGACGGAGATAATCTGACTGCTGAGCTCATGACAAGACTAGGCATAAAACTACCTGAGGGACAATAAACCAAGAAATTATGAAAGCTAGATCCTTACTAATCA
>JBCDBC010000470.1:0-4934 GCA_039184535.1 Bacteroidota bacterium
CCAAAGTTATGAACCTCTCCACCCCACTCAGCAGTAGTAGTGGCAGGTGTTTCCTCAACTTCATTATTAAGAGAAATAGTAGCTGAGCTACTTTCCCCAAAAGATGAGTTGCTTCCCCCAAAAGAGGAACCATTGGTATTCACTACTACAGGTGTAGCAGGCTGAGCAACGGCTATTTTTTGCTCTGGTTCAGGTGCTGGCATAGTTACTTCTCCACCATCTACCTGCTTCTGGGCAAAAGACATCACCTTTGCCTGTTCTTCAGTACTTAGCTGCTTCCAGATTTTTTTGAACTCTTTGAAGGTAGGCGCATCCTGAGCCTGTATCTGGAAAGAAAACAGAAGACTTAGAGAAAGGAAAGTGCTAATAATAATTTTATTCATGATAGTAAGTATGTACTTGGTATTCACTGTCTGCTTCAATTAACGAAAGTCAGTGGAAACATGTTACCTCAAACACTTGTAAGTAAGCATTTTTCACGTATTATTAAGATTTGAAATACGAGTGTAGTTCAACATGACTTTTTGGCTAAATTCTCGTAAATAACACCAAGGTTAAGGAACTAAGAAAGGATAGAACATATGGTGGAATTGAATGTGAAGGGAATGACCTGTGTGAATTGCGCCTTAGGAATAGAAAAATACTTAAAGAAGGAAGGCCTGCAGGAAGTACAGGTAGATTTTTCGAATGAAGAAGTACAGTTTGAATTAATAGAAGATAAAGACCTCAAAGGGATCATACAGGGAATAGAGAAGCTGGGTTTTCAGGTAGTAACAGAAGAAGTTAACTCAGGCTGGGGGAAAATAGAGTGGATGGTCCTTTTTGGAAGCATATTCACCTTACCGCTCTTGCTACATATGTTTATACCCTGGCATGTGTTGCATAATCCCTATCTGCAGTTGGCGCTTGCGACACCTGTCTATCTGATGGGTATGTACCATTTCGGGCGCTCTGGTCTTAATTCACTTAAAGCAGGTGTTCCTAATATGGATGTGCTGATAGCCATAGGTGCTAGTGCGGCTTTTGGGTACAGTCTGTATGGGACATGGTTTCAGCTGGGACCAGATTACCTTTTTTATGAAACGGCTGCCAGTATCATTACCATTGTCCTGATCGGGAATCTGCTGGAACATAGGGCGGTAAAGCAGACTACTACTGCTATGCAGGCCTTACATAGGTTACAAAATGTAAAGGCAGTAAGGGTTCTGGGACAGGAAGGAGAAGAAATGTTTGAAGAAGTTTCAGTCAAATCCTTAAGTGTAGGAGATTATCTCCTGATTAGGGATGGAGAGAGAATACCAGTGGATTCGGTGGTCATGAAAGGAACGGCTACGGTAGATGAGTCTATGCTGACTGGCGAAAGTGAAGAGATTTTTAAAGAGAAAGGCAGTCAACTGTTGGGAGGAAGCTTATTGACCAGCGGTACCCTATATGCTGAGGCTTCCAAAATAGGAAAAGACAGCACCCTAGCTCAAATCATAGAACTGGTTAAGAAAGCCCAAAATGAGAAGCCCAAGCTTCAAAGATTGGCAGATAGGATCTCAGCAGTATTTGTGCCGGTAATTTTGCTGATCGCAGGGCTGACATTTTCACTCTCATACTGGGTTTTTGATCTGAGTATGCAAGCTGCCATCATTCATTCAGTAGCTGTTTTGGTTATTGCCTGTCCCTGTGCCATGGGTTTAGCCACGCCCACCGCAGTGGTAGTAGGTTTGGGCAAAGCCAGCCAGCAAGGTGTTCTTATTAAGGGTGCAAACACCCTTGATAAGTTGACTAGTGCTCAAAGCATGATCATGGATAAGACAGGCACCCTCACCACAGGAGAGTTTGAGATTTCTCAACTTAAGGTGGAAGGGATTTCTGAAGAGGATGCAAAGAGGCTTATCTTCAGTATGGAACAACACTCCCAGCACCCCATAGCTATCTCCATCCAGAAAATCTGGAAAGGCACTAGGCTTCTCACTTTTAAGAAGGTAGAAGAACATAAAGGGAAAGGCGTGGAAGCATGGGATGAAGAAGGGAATCAATACCAACTAGGTTCTTCTAGGTGGCTCCTCCCAGAAGAAAAAGGAGACTTAGTTCTTCTGAAGAATGGAAACTACCTGGCTTCCCTCTTCATAGCTGATCAACTCAGAGAAGGAGTTAAAGAATGGGTTAGTTTTTTACAGGAAAAAGGGATTCGTCCCATTATTTTGAGTGGGGATAAGAAAGAGAAATGTGAAAGCCTGGCCAAGGAGTTAGGAATAGAAAGTGTATATGCAGAAAAGAGCCCAGCTGAAAAATTGGAGATTCTCACAGAAGTGGCTTCACAGTCTTCAGTAGCCATGATAGGGGATGGGATCAATGATGCACCAGCACTTGCGAGGGCGGAAGTAGGTATTTCTCTACAAAAGGCTACAGATGTCGCCGTAGACTCAGCCCAAATTATCCTGTTGAATAATGACCTGAGTACGCTGAACAAGGTGTGGAGAATCAGTGAAAAGACCTCCAAAACCATCAAGCAGAATCTTTTCTGGGCCTTTTTTTATAATGTAGTGGCTATTCCATTTGCAGCTATGGGCTTTCTAAGTCCTATCATAGGCGCCTTGACCATGGCCATATCTGATGTGATAGTTATAGGAAATTCGCTAAGATTAAAGTATCAAAAATGACATATAAATATAGCTCGAATATAAATTGTGGAGGCTGTGTAGCTTCCGTTTCTCCTGTTCTGGATGATTTCCCTGCTGTTCAGTCTTGGAAGGTAGATATCCAACACAAACAGAAGATACTCACCATAGAAGGAGAACAACTGGATGAAAAGGCCCTCAAGAAGAAACTAGCTGAGATCGGCTTTGAGATTAAGCCCGTGAAAAGGGGATTTCTGGGTAAAGTATTTTCCTAGCCACCTAGCTGTTCATCTACCCACTGAGGAATGCTTTCCACCTCCTCAAATTGAAACCATCGGATATCATCATACCTCCTGTAGAAGGTCATTTGCCTTTTAGCGTACCGTCTGCTATTACGTTTGATGAGCCTTATGGCTTCTTCCAAAGGATATTCTCCATGAAAGTGTTGGATGAGTTCCTGGTATCCAATGGTTCGCATAGCTTGCTGATCCAGAGAATACCCAGCCTTCATTAAGCCTTCTACTTCTGTCAGGAGGCCATTTTCCAGCATCTGATCTACTCGTGCATCTATACGTGGATAAAGGGTTTCCCGGTCCATGCTTAACCCAATTTTAATATGCTGGTATCCCTTCTCTTTTCTCTGCTGTTTATGAAAGGCAGAGATAGGTTGTCCACTGCTCAGGTATACCTCCAGTGCCCTCAGGACTCTCACATGGTTTTGTCTGTCTATCACCTCATAGGTAGCTGGATCTACTATTTCCAGTTCCTTCAATAGGGAAGAAAGGCCATGAGCTTCCCATTCTGCCCTTAAGCCTTCCCTAATCTTAGGGTTAACTTCCGGAATCTCATCTATCCCATACCAGAGAGTATGAAAATAAAGCGTAGAACCACCTACGGCAATTACTACTTGATAATCCTGGAAGAGTTTATCCAGCAGCTCATCTGCCTTCTCTTCAAACTGGCCTACGGTAATGCTTTGATCCACCTCCAATATATCTATGAAGTGGTGAGGAATCCCTCTTTGTTCTGAGGGAGAAATTTTAGCCGTCCCTTTATCCATCCCTTTGTATACCTGTCTGGCATCACAGGAAAGAATATGCGTTTGGTATTTCTCACCCAGAGAAAGAGAAAGTGCCGTCTTTCCTACAGCGGTAGGACCTACAATGGAAATGAGAACTGCCAAAGTGAGTAGTAAAAGCTGGAATCAGGCGGCTCTTTGAGCTTTTCTTGCCTGAAAAAAGAAAAATAGAAGCGCCAGAAACCCTATCAGCATTCCGCCAAATTCACGACTCTCTTCTATATAGGGGTAGTCATAGGACATTCCCTCTTTTATGGTCATCCCATCATCATTGGTCATGAACTCAAAAAGACTGGGAATGGTCATTAGAGCACCTATGCCACAAATAGCCATTCCGGCTATGATGACGGGTAGAGAAAACTTATTGAAAGCTGCAAAACCGGAAATGACAGCTAAACCACCGTACATGGCTACCCAAAGGTAGGGGTCGGGATCATTTAACTGGAAATAACCAAATAGGGCAAACAATATAGCCAGGATGATAAAAACGTATTTCATGCGTGCATTTTTAAATGAACACATAAAAGTACTCCTTAGTACTTTCGAATTCAATGATAATTATCAACTCAGGAAGTAAGAATTTGGTCTTTACTTTTGATGAGAAGCTCTAGTTGATCCTTGGCATTTTGAATTTTTCTCTCTCTGATAAGCTGATCTGGTGGTGCCGCTCTTTCCATACAGTCCGTTATTTTACACCTTTGGCAAGTACTATGTACTACCTTACCCGGTATATCCGGATGTTCCAGAAACTTAATTTTTCTCTTTGCTACTGCATCCAGATGAATACCTATGGTGACACTCACATTGGAGTTGGGAGTGGGAGAGTTAGCCCTGGCTACTGAAATACAGAAATACTCATTTTTAGTGCCTACATAGGAAGAATTCTGAACATCTACTAGGCAATCCTCCCCACCTTCCACTTGCTGAGAGCGCATGAGATTTTTTAGAATTCTCACAGAGACCCACCTTCTACAGTAGTGCTCATCTAGAACCACTGAGTGAGGACTATGCTGTCTTTGTAGGTGTAATTCTTTGGTAATTCTGTAGTATTCAGGTTCTACGTCCAGTTGCTGTTCCGTTCTCAGGAAAAAGAGGTTGTTGACCCCAAAGTATTTCGGCAGAAGGTTGGTCAACCTGTGGAAGAACATTTCTGGAGTAGCTTCATACTTATTCATGAGGCTCAGAAAATGTCCAGACTCCCAAGTTGGAGACTCGAATAAGGCTTCCAGGTCATTGCGCATCTCTTC
>JBCDBC010000471.1:0-4929 GCA_039184535.1 Bacteroidota bacterium
AGATTGCGTATATTTAATAATTAGTACACGAACTATTGCATTTACACACATTGCGGAACCACCTAACCCAAGCAAATAGTTACGTATGGGAGCATTAGTTAACAAAGTAGTAGTCAACCCGCAGCTTTCCCCTTCAAAATCTGAATTGGAAAAAGCGTTTCATTTGTTCTGTCAGGCGAAAGCCCTGACAGAACTGTATGAAGATAATTTCAAGCTTGTTTCCAAGTATGTACATGCCACCTCACGCGGGCATGAAGCCATTCAGGTAGCTGTTGGCATGCAACTACTTCCTCAGGATTACCTGTACCCATATTATCGGGATGATGCCATGATCCTTTCCATAGGAATGAAACCCTATGATCTGATGCTTCAACTGCTGGCAAAGAAAGAAGATCCATTCTCAGGAGGAAGAACCTATTACAGTCATCCAAGTCTGAGGGATGAGGATAAACCCAAAATCCCACACCAGTCTTCCGCTACTGGCATGCAGGCCATTCCAGCTACCGGGGCTGCTATGGGCATACAGTTTAAAGAACTTAGAAATATAGGAGAAGATGAGAAAGGGTTGGTAGTTTGTTCTATAGGAGATGCTGCTATTACAGAGGGTGAAGTAGCGGAGGCATTTCAAATGGCGGCACTCAAACAGCTCCCCATACTCTACATAGTTCAGGACAATGAATGGGATATATCTGCCAGTGCAGATGAAATCCGTTCCCAAAATGCCTACGAATACATACAAGGCTTCAAAGGAATAGAAGCTTTCAGCATAAATGGATCCAGCTTTTTTGAATGCTATCAAACAGTAAATAAGGCCATTGAAATCATTCGGGAAGAAAGACGTCCTGTCCTGATTCATGCCACTGTCCCCCTACTGAATCATCATACCTCCGGCGTACGCATGGAGTGGTATAGAGACGATCTTGAGGAAGCTAAAGCAAATGATCCTTATCCAGTTTTTATGAAAGAATTGCTGGATGCGGGCTTTAGCTTTGAAGAGCTTACCAGAATAGAAGAGGATGCAGTAGAGGAGGTTCAAACAGATTTTGAAAAAGCGCTACAAGCTGAAGATCCTCAACCCAAAGACTTGTTTACCCATGATTTTGCTCCAAGTCCTGTTACGGAAGAAAAGGGAGAAAGAGCGCCTTCCGGACAGAAAGCTGTGATGGTAGATGCTGCCCTCAAGGCAGTAGAAGAGTTGATGAGGGAGAATGAAGAATGTCTCTTATACGGACAAGATGTAGGGGCACGACTAGGAGGTGTCTTTAGAGAAGCTGCCACTCTCGCGCAGAAGTTCGGCAGTGATAGGGTGTTTAACACGCCTATACAAGAAGCCTTTATTATAGGGTCTACGGCAGGAATGAGCGCTGTAGGACTAAAACCCATCGTAGAAGTTCAGTTTGCTGACTATATCTGGCCTGGTTTAAACCAGTTATTCTCTGAGGTAAGTAGGTCTTGCTATTTATCTAATGGGAAATGGCCTGTTTCCATGATACTCCGTGTGCCAATAGGTGCATATGGAAGCGGAGGACCTTACCATTCTTCCTCTGTTGAATCAGTAGTAACTAATATTCGTGGAATTAAGATTGCTTATCCCAGTAACGGGGCCGACTTAAAAGGACTTATGAAGGCTGCCTACCATGATCCTAATCCGGTAGTCATCTTTGAACATAAAGGTCTATACTGGTCTAAAATCCCTGGAACTGAATCAGCCAAAAGAGTTCCCCCGGCAGAAGACTATGTACTTCCCTTTGGAAAGGCTAATATAGTTCAGGAAGTATCCGAGGACTCCGCTGAAGATGCTATTTCTATCATCACCTATGGGATGGGCGTTCACTGGGCGTTGGAGGCCAGCAAAGACATGGCTGAGAAGGTAGAGATTGTAGATCTAAGAACCCTTTATCCGTTGGACGAGGAAGCCATCTTCCAGTCTGTTCAAAAAACAGGAAAGTGTCTGGTAGTTACAGAAGAGCCCGTCAATAATTCTTTCGCAAGAAGTTTATCCGGCCTGATACAGGAGAAATGTTTCCGCCATCTGGATGCGCCTGTGATGACCATAGGAGCTGAAAATCTACCGGCCATTCCGCTTAACAGCACCCTGGAACAAACCATGATTCCTTCAGCGGCAAAAGTACAGACTAAGATAGAAGAGCTATTTGCCTACTGAGCGTTCGTTGGCACAACTCACCAAAAGAAAGAGCATATCCTTAGTTAGGACATGCTCTTTAATTTATTTCTACCTGATCCTAAGTAGAAGAAACTAATTGACTTTTTCTGGATTGCTCTATACTGCCAGGATTCAGGATCATATCTGCTGCCTTCTCACCAATCATGATAGAGGGCGCGTTCGTATTTCCTGAGGTGATGGCAGGCATGATGGAAGCATCAGCCACACGTAGGCCACTTACCCCTCTTACGCGTAATTCAGGATCCACTACGGCCATACTATCTATACCCATTTTACATGTACCTACCATATGATGATAAGTTCCGCAAGACTTACGGATGTAATCCTCAATTTCTTCTCTGGTCGCATTTTTACCAGGTAATACCTCTACTTTCGTCCACTCCTGCATGGCCTTGGTGTAGCCCAGCTTTTGGCAAAGAATAACAGCCTCATATAAAGCATCAAAATCTGCCTGTTCTCCTAAATAGTTAGGATCCAGATAGGGAGAATCAGCAGGATTAGCAGAATTAAGTTTTAGTTCTCCCCTACTCGCAGGTCTTATCAAGCCGGCGCAAAGGGTAAAAGCATTTTCAGGTCCTTCAAACCCGGGACTGTAATAGGGTAATCCCATGAATAAGGGTTGAAGGTCAGGACAAAGCATATCTGGGCGACTCTTCCAGAAAAGTTGTGCTTCTAACAAATTAGCCTGCGGTGGGGGAATCTGTTGCTTAGCCTCAAAGATGACACTCACCAGAAGATGATCATGTAGGTTTTTGCCTACGCCGGGAATATGTGCCACACTCTTTATTCCATGTTCTTTCAGCTCATCTGCATTTCCTATACCTGAAAGCAATAACAGTTGAGGAGACCCTATGGCACCTGCAGAAAGAATTACCTCCTGCTTAGCAACCGCTTCGATAGCATTTCCCTCCCTCATGTATATGACTCCCTTACAATGGGTCCTGTCAAATGTTAACCTCTGACAATGGGCATTGGTAATAACGGTTAGATTTGCTCTATCCAGGGCAGGCAACAAGAATGCTTTCGCTGTAGAGCACCTTTCACCTTCAGGGGTTACCGTTAGCTCATTCATTCCAGCACCCCATATGTTTGTATTAAAGTCGTCCGTCACAGGAAGTCCAAGTTCCTTACAGGCTGCTATGGCAACAGCCGAAATGGGGTTGGGATTTTTGATAGTGGTCACATGAAGGGGTCCGCCAACCCCGTGAGTGGCACTGGCTCCTTTTTCATAATTCTCCGATTTTTTAAAGTAGGGCAATACGCTTTGGTAATCCCATCCCTGGCAACCCTGGTAAGCCCAGTTATCATAATCTGTGTGATGCCCACGGATGTAGATCATCCCATTGATAGAACTACTTCCACCCAGTGTTTTTCCCCTTGGCCAATATCTGGGGGTATTCCCAGCATGTTTTTGAGGGGCTGTCATATAAGCCCAATCTCTTTCTGTTTGCCAGGTGGCAGGCCATCCGGCTGGAGCATGGATATTAGGATCGTCATCCGGACTTCCTGCCTCTAGCAACAAAACAGAGGTATTCGGATTTTCACTTAGACGATTAGCGAGGACGCAGCCGGCCGAACCAGCACCAATGATGATGTAGTCAAATGTCATTTGTAGATATGTTTAGTCGGTGATGTTGAGTAGTACTATGAAGTGCATACCCTATGCAGAACAGGTAGGTATGCTGGTAAGTGTTTGGTGGTATTACAATTGCACCAGTTGACCGATTACTTGTTCTGCTGTAGCCTCTTCTCCCATGGCATTTACTTGCTCAAAGTAATTGTACCAACCAGCTGCAGCCACCAATTCCTGGAATCCATTTGCCATTTCCTGATTGGGGAAGGTCCAAATGGCGAAGAAATCATAACCGGAGCGGTTAGTTGTTTCTTGCTCATTCATGGACCATGTCAGTATCTTCACGCCTTTTTCAAGTAATCCTTGAATATGGGATCCTACTTGCGCCATGTAGTTTCCTCTTTCTTCTACACTTAAGTCAAGCCATGCCTGTTTGGCATTCCATAATTCAATGAAGTAGATCATGGGAATAAATCTCTATTAGAACTATTGATAGGCTCCCGGGCACAGGTAAACCTGAAAATCCCGGGAACTTGATAATGACTTACTTTTTTATGCTGATGATCTGGGGTTGGGTTACGGCTTTTAGCCCTTCTACCCCAAACTCTACTCCATAGCCGGAGTTTTTTACCCCACCAAAGGGTACCATGGGATGGATAGCTCCATGCTGATTTACCCAAACCGTTCCGGATTCTATTCTGGAAGCCACCTTGGCAGCTTCGGAGAGATCATCCCCCCAAACGGAAGCGCCTAAGTCTGTCTGTGTATCATTTGCCTTAAGGACAGCCTCATCTACGGTAGAATATTTGATGATGGGTAGCACAGGCCCAAACTGCTCTTCATCCACTATACGGCTTCCATTATCTACGTCAGCTACCAGGGTAATAGGGTAGAAATAGCCATTCCCTTCCATGGGACTTCCTCCTCTAACAATTCTGGCGCCGTTGGCCTTAGCATCATTTACCAGCTCATTGACAATATTGAATTGCTTTTCATTCTGAACTGGGCCTAGCACTATGCCTTCCTCCATGCCATTGCCCATAGGCATCTGACCTGAAACGCCATCCAGGATGTTAATTACCTTCTCATAGTCATTCTCATGCACATACAGCCTCTTGGCACAGGCACAAGTCTGCCCCATATTGATAAAAGCACCCCAGAAAAGGTCTCC
>JBCDBC010000472.1:0-4922 GCA_039184535.1 Bacteroidota bacterium
CCCTAAAGGAACTCCTCTCGTCATCTATATACAGGGTTACATTATGTTATTCTTTCAATCCATAGTAGGCAGCTACCTGATCATAATTTCTTAAGTCTATCTCATTTTTACCCAGTGGGATAGCATCTGCTACTACTATTCTCACAAATCCTTCAAAAGGGGTAGCTTCTCTATCTGTAGCCTGACTTTTTAGGCTGAAGTATCTCTGAGCATAGATGAAGTCCAGGGTTTCTATGTAGTTGGTACTAGGATCATGGGAGATAAAGGTATACGGTAGCGCGATCCATGGATCATTCTCCAGCTCTCTGTAGTAAGCCAGTACCAGTCCTGATTCAACCACATTAAACGTGATCTCAGGTACATCTATGTCCAGGAACAGAAAGTGTCCTTCATCACCTGGTTGACCATTAGCTTGCCAGTCAGCTGCCGTCATACTATAGGTTACAGAGTAGGCGGATAATCCATCCTGTCCGTCTCTACCATCCAGTCCATCAAATCCTGGAGGGCCTTCAGGGCCTACACAAGAGCTCATAAAAAGTACTAAGGCCAGGAAGGCTGAAAAAAGAAGGGGTTTCTGGGCGTTTGTATAATTCTTCATGACATGTATTGTTACGTAGTGATTATTCATAGTTCATTTATGAATATCTACGCTTAAATACCTGTCAGGATAGGGACTTTTGAAAGCCCGTGCACATGGGGTGTATATTACGAAGGTATGAATGAGCAGGCGTGTATGCCTACTTGCTATTGTGTGGCTACCTGTAACTCCAGTTCCACCCGGATTACAGTATCCGTTTTCTCCTGAATGGCATTCTGTATGAATCCAGCGGCTACGCTATCTGCCTCCTTATTAGGATTCAGCAGAAGGGTAACCATGAGGGTGTCAGTTCCTACTTTGGTACCTGTAGTTACTGTATTTACCTGCCCTAGTGGGAAGCCATTGTTATCCTTGTCATTATAAACCAGGCTAAAGTCCAGAACCGAATCAGCTTTGGTATCAAAGAAAAACTGATGCTCATCACTTCGCCCCAGTATGTTTAGGAGAACGTTATATCTTTTGCTGTCCAGATTAAACTCCTCCTGCTCATTGAGAAGAGAAACATTCATGAAATAAGTGGTGGAGGTATCCAGGGGAGTACCTGAGTATTCAGCCAGTATGGGTCCTTCTGCCAGGTCAATATCGCGGTAAGAGAGAATCACTCCTGTAGTATCATCTACTGGCTGGAAAGCCAATGCCAGGGTAGTAACTGTAGCTACTTCTTCTACTTCATCATCACCGGTTACCGGATCGTTAGGATCAGGGAGATTACAGGAGAATAGGATAAATGAAAGGATAAAGGTTACTGCAAGAGGTATAAAAGAAAGACAAATGGACCTGTTCACTTCTGTTAAGATCTTATGTTTGACCGATTTGCATGCAGGACTTCTCCTGGATATAGAAATTATTTTTCAAATGGATAACGTAAAATAAATAAATTTATGCGAATGAAAATATGTAGAAAAAATGGGATTCATACATTCTAAAAACTAAAAAAGGAAGCTCCAGGCATTTGCCTGGAGCTTCCTAAGTATTACTAAGATGATTATTATTTATCTCGCGATAACGAACTTCTTCAGCCAAATTTGATTCTCGCTATTGAGTTTAATGAAGTACACGCCATTAGCGAGTTGATCTATAGCTATAGCATTCTCAGGAGTTGTAGACTCGTAAACAGTCTGCCCCATGAGAGAAACTATTTCAAGATGATTGATTCTGGTGTTTTCAATCTCCCAGTTCAGGGTAGTTGAAGCAGGGTTAGGATAGAGACTTAGTAGGCTGTTATCTCCAATCTGCTTGTCTATACTAACAGAAGTAGCTGTGCTTATATTGAATTCAAGGTCGATATCTGTTCCACCATCTTCAAAAGTAGAGGTGGAATCTTTTACACCCGGCTGGTGCTTCAGAACGATTCTGAATAAACCGCTGTTTATACCATCAGCAGCAGTCCAGGAAGTGCTAAGACCTACAGGGAGTCCATTTTCATCCTCATCCAAGTAGTTGATAGGATCATCTCTGTTATCGATGTTTCCATCTCCTGTTGGGCTAGAGAATACTCCTTCAGTCCATTTAAAGAAGAACTGGTGCTCATTATCTTCTTCCTCAATTTCTTCTGTGATATCCTCTCCTGCGATAGAGTTAGTTAGTTCTACACTTAGGGTGTAAGTCGTATTTTGTAGGAGAACGATATCATCCAGTTCTTCCAAATCAAGTACGCCTTCTCCATCTGGGTCTTGGGCAGCTGCAGTAATAGGATCCCCACCACCATCTGGCGTGAAGGTTAATTTCACATCTGTAATAGTTTCCTCCTCATTCTCACATGCAGGTGCATTAGGATCGATAATAACAGAGATGGGCCACTCAAGGTCTATATCTGTTCCACCATCATTGGAAGTAGAGGTTGAATCCTTTACACCCGGCTGGTGCTTTAGGACTATTCTGAACATACCTTCAGTAGTTTCTTGGCCACACTCTGTGGTCCAACCCGTACTTAATCCCAGAGGAAGTCCGTTCTCATCAAAGTCATTATAGTTGATAGGATCATCACGATTGTCAATGTTACCATCCCCAGCAGGACTCGCAAAGATTTCATCATCAAATTTGAAGAAGAACTGGTGCTCATCATCTTCTTCCATGATCTCTGTAGTGATGTCCTCATTTGCTATGGAGTTAGTCAATTCTACCGTCAGGGTATAGTCTGTACTTTCTAGCAATTCGATTTCACCCATGATTTGTAGGTCAAGAACTCCTTCCCCATCTGGATCTTGTGCTGTTACTATAACAGGATCTCCTCCTTCGTCTGGCGTGAAGGTAAGTTTTACGTCAGTGATGGTTTCTTCTTCATTCTCACATGGCGGGGCCATAGGATCTTCTGATACATCTACTGACCAGGAAATATCAAAAATACCAGTACCTTCTGTAGCGTCAGAACTGGCAGATTTATCATCGGCAAAGTCTCTAAGGACCATTCTGAACGTACCAGAAGTGGTTTCTTCTCCACATTCAGTAGTCCAGTTAGTAATAAGTCCTATAGAATTCCCATTGACATCCTCGTCAGCATAGATAATAGGGTCCACATCTTCAGCAGCGAGGTTTCCATCATTTCCAGGGCTGGCAAAGATTTCATCTTCAAACCCGAAGAAAAACTGGTACTGGGTTCCATTATCACTAATGGTAGAGGTATTGTCTCCAGCCGCACCTGAGGTAGTAATGGTCAGGGTATAATCTGTACTTTCTAAAAAGTTAATAGTTCCTGATGGCACATAAGTTTGGTCCACCAATTGCGCACTGACCACAATGTCATCTCCGCCGCCAGCGGGACTAAAAGTTAGGGTAACCCCCGTAAAGGGATTAGTTTGAGCAATGCTGGCACTGACTAATAGCATGAACAAGCCAAGCAAGCTGGTCATACTTACATAATGGTTGAGTTTTTTCATAAAAAGTTTGTGTTATAATTATGAGTGTTTGGTTTTACTAAAATCGATATGTTAAAGAGAGAATAATGTTTCTCCCTATATCATCTGAAAAATATCTGAGTCTATCTGTGTACCGTCTGTAGCTGGTGTTTAGGAGGTTCTGACCCTGAGCCATAATGATGAAGTTTGAGAAAGAAACCCTCGCATAGGCATTCATTAAGAAGAAAGCATCAGGAGGAGGCATGATATCAAAGTCTTCGGAATCTACTCCGAAGCGATTAATCCCAAGAGAATTTGCGAATAAAAATTCGTCTATGGTGAGGATATTTGGATGCTGTGTTTGCTCAAAGGTGTATATTCCCTCTACCCCAAAACTACTGCTACTTACCTTCCTGATAGAGGGGGTATACTCTAGTTTATAGCTAAGTTGGGCAGGAGGCTGTTCTGCAAAGAATTGATTTCTCTCTATCTGTTTGGACCATAGATAGCTTCCCTTGAAGGTAGATTCCCACTGCTTGTGATGCTGCCATGAAGCCTGTACATCTGCTCCCCAAAAGAGAGCATCAGTCTGATCATAGATAAAGTACACGAAGAATCCTCTAGGTCTTCGGGTGATCCCAGCAGGCTTACTATAAATGTAGTTTTGTATGTAATTGATATAAGCACTAGCTTCTAGTTTGAACTCAGGCTTATCTACATTCAGCGTATGTATCCATTTGTAACCTGTCTCGGCAGGAACTTCTCTATCTGTTTCATCCAGGATACCTTCTGAATTAGACACTACGTCAAAACGCTCGTCAATGGTGTATCTCCAAAGGCCATACTCAATGAAGAAGGCATGCTGCCCAAACCTGTATAATTCCGCTACATCAGGGGCTCGCCAGGCGGTTCCAAGGTTAGAACGGAAGGTAGTGTACTCATTAAGCTGGCCAATGAAACCTAGTGTCCCGGAGAAATTACTGTAGTTAATGGTATTCCTATAAATGGTATTATCAGGCTCCCTTCCGGTAATATCAGCTTCCATATCATCATAGCGGATCCCAAACTCAAGCTGATTATTTCCAAGCTCCAGGGATTCTATTAAATAAAAACCTAGGCGGGTACTGAGATAGTTCGGGATAAAGGGAACCGTATTGGTACCAGGTAGATTATCATTCTCCTGGTCTAGCCACTGAGCCCCAATTTTACCTGATAGAATTCCCAGCTTGGGATGTGTCCAGTCTAAGTCAATGCTTTGGGTCCGCAGGACCAGGTCAATGGTAGGGGCATTTCCTCTTCTCGCGCCAAATTCCTTTCTGGCATTTTTCTGATAGCCATACTGCACCTTTAGTACTTGCTTATCAGTGGTGAAAGTCGCACTACCTTTGTACAAGTCGTGAGCTACCTTTTGGTTAGGTTGGACAATATCATAGGAGAAATCTTCAATAATTAAGGGTTCTACATTTTCAATGGCCCTTTGAATATCCTCC
>JBCDBC010000473.1:0-4916 GCA_039184535.1 Bacteroidota bacterium
CCTAAGAGCCACAGGATCTCCTTTACATTAGTCTCATGTGTTTTCAGAGACCTTCTTTTAGGGAGGTCTTCTATAAGGGTGGCCCTCCTGGGATACAGATTGCAGAGCACCCATCCATCAAATCCCAGCTTCTCTGCAAACCTGGCTACCTTGGTGCTGGTCATATCATCTTTCTGAAGACTGGCCTTGCTGGGATTAACGCCCATAATGATTAAGGGGCGCTGGACATACTTCCCCAACAGGAACCTCAATTTATTTGTCTCATCAGTATGATATATTTCTGTCATTATGCATATTAGCTATAAGAGAAAGGGGGAACTATCGGCGGTATTTGTTCTATGTGTGATAATATGAAAAAATACTTCCTTATTCTATTGGGCCTATACGTTCCGCTTATCTCATTCTCAAATGGAGGGATAGAACTCAGCTTGTTTAGCCATAGACAAGCCTCCATGGGGTTTGCAGGAATAGCCATAGCCCATAGGTCCAGTATTATGTACCAAAATCCTGGTGCACTTGCCTTTGTATACCAAAATCACATTCAATTTGGGTCGGGTGTTATAGCCCCTTTTACCCAATTTAGGGCAGAAACGCCTAATCTGTACCGGGAGGAGATGAATGCAGATGCCTTTTATTCTCCCATATATGCCTATGGATCATGGAGAACCAAAAATCCTAACTTCACTTTCGGGGTTTCTCTGACTAACCCATTTGGGTACTTAAGTAGCTGGCCGGAGGAGTGGAAGGGGCGCTTCATCGTACAGGAAAGCTCTATCAGGGTATATCACCTACAACCCACCATCAGCTACCGTATCAACGAGCAATGGGGCATAGGTGTGGGGGTTACAGGAAGCTTGGGCAGCTACCTGTTAAGAAGGGCCCTGCCGGTAAGTGGGAAGGATGCTACAGAAGGAAACTCAGAACTGAGTGGAAGAGGCTTTAATGCTGGTCTGAATGTAGGGATCTATTACCGCCCCAGTTCCAGTGTGTCATTTGGGTTCAGTTATAAAAGTGCCATGAAGCTGGACATCAATGATGGTACTGCCAGCTTTACTGTACCAGCCTCCCTACAGGAAGCCTACCCTACTACCAGCTTCCGAACCAGCCTACGCCTTCCTCAGAATATTACTTTCGGGTTTGCCTATTACCGACCCACTTTTACCCTAGCTATGGACCTAAGTTTATCTGACTGGCGTCAGTTCGAGTCTCAAGAAATCATTTACGAGACAGAAACTTCCCTCATTGAGAATGAAGTATTTAGCAGGCAGTTCACCTCTTCATTTTCTGTAAGAATGGGAGGAGAGTATATTCTGACTGAAAAAATAGCCTTGAGAGCAGGCTGGTACTATAACTCTTCACCTATTCAAGATGGCTTTTTATCCCCAGAATTCCCTGACGCTGATGTTGTGGGCTTAAGTGGGGGTATACAAATTCCCTTGGCTAGCAAACTGAGTATGGATCTCAGTTATGTATATGAATTCTCAGGAGAAAGAACTGATATCCTTCTGGATGCCTCTTTTGGGGGTACCTATGTCAGCTCTTCAAACAGCATAGGAATAGGCATAAACTATACATTATGAGCCTAAATAGGCGTTTGTAGAAATATAACTTACATTTTCTGGTGACTGAGTAAACCCTTTCATTCTACAGACGATTATACAAGTAGAAAATACTGAATCTATATTGATGAGAAACTTTTATTCTCAGTTAGTTCTTGTTCCGGTCTATTTATTCATCGTCCTGGCAATCTCCTCCTGCAGAAGTGATTTGGATGAGCTTACGCCAGGATCTGGCGCATTGATATTTGAGAACTTTGTAGCGATTGGGGATGGATATATAGCAGGCTATTCCAACTGGGGTCTGTATGAATTTAGCCAGGAGAATAGCCTCCCGAATTTACTCTCTCAACAGTTCAGTCTGGTAAGAGAAATAGATTTTGATCAGCCCATCCTTAGTGGCAGTGGAACAGGCTATAATGAGCTAGAATCGCTTTCTTCCAGTGCTTGTCCGGATATAGCCAATACACCCATATTCAGGTCTATTCCTTCCTCTATTACCTGGAACAATAACGTCTCCTTTCTGGGTCCCTTCAATAATAAAGGTATACCTGGATTGAAAGTAGACCAACTTAGGGACACCTCCTTAGTTCAGACCAATCCTTTTTTCCAGCGTATTTCTCCTAACAGTGGGAACACTTATTTACAGGAGGCCCAAAATATAGAAGCTGATTTATGTCTGGTTTGGCTGGGAAGTCAGGAAATACTCCAATTTAGTTCTTTCAATAGGTTTGGGATAGATCAGGATTTCGATGCAGACGAGTTTAGGCTTGCTTATACGAGCTTGATGGATTCTATGCTGGCAAATAGTTCTTCTTCCATTCTCGTGGCGAATATTCCCCCTATTTTATCTTTTCCTTATTTCACGAGCATTTCTTCCTCTTACATTCAGGAAGAGAATTGCATAACTTCTACCCTTCCTATTTATATCTCTACGCTGTCAGTGGATGGCGAAAAAATCGTAAGAGTAGCCACTGAGAAGGATCATATCCTCCTACCTGCATTGAATGAAATTGGGAAAGAGGAGAATGGAGTGAGAGTAGGACTGAGTCCTGAAAGTCCATTACCTGATAGCTGGGTAATGGATGAAACAGAGTCTAGCACCCTCCAAAGTAGGATTAATGTAATGAATTCCATCATTTCTGCTATGGTATCAGAGCTTAATGCTGACTTTAATAGGCAGCGCCTATTCCAGGTAGATATGTCATCAGCATTTGAAGCGTTAGAAGAAGGGATAACGGAAGATGGGATTGAGCTGAATAACCAATACATCAATGGTGGGGTATTCAGCCTGGACGGACTTTACTTTACTCCCAGAGGAAATGCCTACATTGCGAATGTGTTTATTGAATATGTGAACCGTTCTTTTGCGGCTAGTATCCCTCTTATCTCACTGGCAGACTATCCTGCTGTGTTTTTTCCCTAAGGTATCGAAGCATTTCAAGGGTTTGGAAGATGAGTGAGTGCTTCCCGTCATTATAAATGGTAAAAGAGGCACGTCTGATTTTCTCAGTTTCAGGCCACTGCTTTCCCATTCTGGCCAATACCTGCTCTCGGTCAGTCTCATCCCTGCTAAGGACACGTTGTAGCCTCAGAGATTTAGGCGCATAAACCGTTACCACTTCCTGTGTCCCTTTGGCGGCTCCAGATTCATATAAAATGGCAGCCTCCTTAAACAGCAGTCCATCAGGTGTATGTTCCCGATTCTCCTGAATCCAATTCAGAAAGTCCACTCCGGTTGCAGGGTGCACAATTCCGTTCAGTTTGTTCAATAAGTCCGGCTTGTCAAACACAAAAGAGCCTAACCATGTCCTGTTAAGCTCTCCGCTTTCCAGATATACCTTTTCTCCAAACACTTCAATCAGCGCCTTTCTCACGCCGGGATTCTCATTCATCAGACGTTTAGCGGCAGCATCAGCATAATAAACAGGGTATCCTAAGCTTTCCAAAATACGAGCTACCGTGGATTTTCCACTCCCTATCCCTCCTGTTAGTCCGATAATGTAATTCATGCGCTAAGACTGTATTCTGGAAACTACGTAAGACATCTGGTAGGGCTCCACCCGTATGACTTTTACATATTCCGGTAAGAAGGACACATCCGGAATGAAATAGGGAATTCTGGTATCCAGAGAATCATAAGGAATCTTCCAAACAAAGGAAGCCTCTTCCAGCTCTTTAAAGTTTTCCAGCGGGACCAGGCAAATCACTTTAATGGAATTGGCCTGAAGGTTTACATAGGTATTAGAAGGGTTTCCTTCTACCATCACTGGTATTTCAATCTGCTTCTCCGTATACCGTTTGGGCTGCACAAAGAGAGTAGCTGCCTTGGGACTTACGGTCACCTTACTGATGGTATCTTCTATAGGAATAGTCAATTCGGATACACCTGATCCTAGTTTAGGGGTCTCCATCTCTGCTGTGAACCACTGATGAATGGTGTCCAGTTGGACGCTACTCCCAATGATTTCCACACTATCCGGGTACAATACAGGGGTACTTTCCAGCTGGAAGGAGGACCTAAGATTTACTTCCACTCGGGACATCAAAGGAACTTTCTTGGAAACTTTTTGGTTGTAGGTCACATATATATCAGCCGGGTATACCTCTTGTATATTAATTCCAGCAGAAATCATAGACCTCAAAGCCATTTGCAGGCTAAGCCCATAAACATGGCCACTCTGATCAAAGTCCTCCCAGGGAACGGAGAGACTATCATTTTGAATCCGAATATTTTCAAAAATCAGATCTGTACCAGCTCCTCCAAGGTTTACCTCCAGTTCAGGAGTTGAAATAGCTTCTACTTGTATGCCTTGAGGGACACCTGCCAGTTTTATGGGAAATGTGAATTGCGTGCTGTAGGACTGACTGAGGGTAACCAGTATCCACAGAATGACCGCCAGGAAGAAAGAAAAAAGACCAGCTACTATCTGGCTCCGTCCTTTTAGGGAGACAGTCAGCAGCTTGGTCATTAAATGTCGGATCCATTTAGTCAAATCCTATTTCTTTTGCTCCACAGCCTGATCTGCTGGCGCACGTAAGGCTGTCTTATCAAATTTTACTTTTACGTTCTCATCTACCTGGATAACAGCAGTCAAGTCATCAAGTCTTATGATCTTTCCGTACATCCCTCCTATGGTCATTACCTGGTCTCCTTTCTTCAAGGATTCACGGAAGTTCTTCTCTTCTTTGGCCTTTTTCTGTTGAGGCCTAATCAGGAAAAGATAAAAAATAGCCAGAATCCCTATGAAGAATAGCATCTGAATATATCCAGCGTTCGCAGCATCTCCCGCCCCGGCTTGTAATAAGGTATAGGTAGAAAACATGTGTGTAGTTTCTTTAGATTGGAAAATAAAAAAG
>JBCDBC010000474.1:0-4916 GCA_039184535.1 Bacteroidota bacterium
GAAATACATGAGCACCCAAATGCCTATGAAAGGAACAAATGAATTCCCTAACTGTAGTAGGGCTTTTCCGGTATGTGGAACTTGATACTGCTTGACGATCTTACGCCAATTTTTCAATGATTCCTTAATCTCTTTTTCGATTCCAATGCTAACCATGAGCAATTTCTTTTTCAGGGGTATGTTTGTAAGTTTTAACTATAAAGATTATTCCATACTTGATTGTTCAAATATATCATTTGAATCATGACAGAAAAATTACTTTTGTCATTTTAGTAGAGAAGTTACCTAACACTAGCTACCTAATATAGGATCAAGTAATAAGCGTTAAGTAGCTTGAATAGCCAAAATTAGGTAGTTAGTCTCTCGCGATGGCAATAGGAAAGTCAGATACATTAGGGGGATCACTGTAGTGGGGAATTATTCTCCCTGGTGAGCCCTGAACTTAAACCTTTTCTTTATCTTCCGTATATAATGTTTAAACATTGATTATGAATATACACCTACCAGAGCTTCCCCTCAATGCGTGGGAGCAAACTAAAATGACCTTACACCTATACCTCCAGATCATAGGGAAGATTCGACTGGCCCTTATGCCTAGAAAGAATCACTGGTGGTATATCACGGAATATATCAGTACCCAAGGGATTACTACGCATGGGATTCCTTATGAGGATGGGCTTCACTCATTTGAGATTAATGTGAACCTCATTCAGCATAAACTGGAAATAGTAACCAGTAAAGGAGAAGTAGAAAGCTTTGAATTAAAGGACGGCTTAAGCGTGGCCAGCTTCTATCAGCAGCTAACTGACTCTCTAAACAAGCTAGGGATTCAGTTCACTATCCTCGCTAAGCCTTTTGACTTACCTGTGGAGAAAGAATTTTCTGCCATAGAAGAATTTCACTCCTATGATAGAACCTATGTGGAGAAATTTTGGACCATTCTCAGATGGGTGGATGATGTGATGAAGGAGTTTAGTGGTAGATTTTATGGTAAGACTTGTCCCGTACACCTCTACTGGCACCATATGGACCTGGCAGTAACCAGATTTTCCGGTAAGAAAGGACCGGCTATGGACCCTGCTTCCAGAATATCAGACAAGGATGCCTACTCTCATGAGGTCATCAGTTTTGGATTCTGGGCCGGAGATGATACTGTAACAGCGCCTGCATTCTATGCCTACGCCTATCCTTCTCCAGAGGGATTGGACCAGGAACCTATTTCCCCCTCCTATGCCAAGTGGGTGGACAGCAATGGCTCTCCTATGGCCATGCTCATGTATGATGAGCTGAGGGAGTCTACAGATCCAAGAAAAGATCTGCTAGACTTCATGGAAACTGTGTATCAAGCAGGTGCCAAATTGGCCAACTGGGACGTAGAAGGCATGACTGTCCCCCAGCTTACTGAGCTGTAGAAACGGCCAACTGTTTCTGAATAAACTTTCCTTTGGGCGTGTGTACCTCTAGCAGGTAAATGCCTGGAGGAAAGTTTTTTGTACTAAGGCTTAGCCTTCGCGTATTCACTTCTTGAGAATAGACTTTTTGACCGTTGAGATTCCATAAGGAGACTGCCGATACAGGAGTAGAAGATTCTATTATTACTTCTCCCAATTTAGGATAGGCACTATACACACGGATGCCATGCTTTGCCAGATCTGAAAGCGCGGTGCTTAATGCACAATTAGGTGCATCCCCATCCGCAAAAGTGGGTTGACCTTCTTTCACCGACCAGAACTTCCATTCTCCTCCTACAGTACTTTCCCAATCCGTAAGGTCTATCTGCACACTCCCATTAGGAGTACCTTTCGCTTCAAATACCCTTAGGGCTTTTCCTTCCTTATCCCAGTCCAGCACCTGTCCAGGGCTTAACTGCTCGGGTCGTGGGTCTACTAAATCGCAGTTCAGCTGTAAGAAGTAGGCTACATCTTCCTCATTAGGGAAATCTCCAAACACCCTGGCTATTCCATTTTCATCTATACAGACAGCAGTATACTCCTCGCAGGCGATACCCTTGATAGCAGTATTTCCCTCTGACAAGGCACGAGCCATGAACACCATATGACGCCCCTTCCTGTCTGGATTGTCATAGTGTGTATCAGTGATCACATTCTCTAGAAAGGGGGTATTCAGAAATGGTTCATTGTTAATCTGGACTTCCTGCCTGAAAGGGTTGAATAAAGCCGCTTCTGATCTGACGGTTCCATTCTCAGCCGTAAAGTAGTTACCTCCAAGTATGGCCATCCCGGCACTTGTCCCGCCAATGACGATGTTTCTCTCGCTTATACCCTCATTAATCAGGCTGTCTATAGCTGTCCCTCTCCAAAAGTTGATGTAGTCATACTGGTCTCCGCCTGCAAACCAGATGGCTTCAGCTTGTTTAATTCTCTCATGTATATACTCACTTTCAATCGCCTCCACCTGATTAAAGAGAAGGGTTTCTACAGAGTTTACGCTTACCCCCAGCTGCGAAAACAGATAGTCGTTATAGCCATCTGAACCGGAAGCTCTGAGAACCAGTATGTCTCCTCCCCCACTCCTTTCCAGAAACCATTTCATGGCTTCATCATTTTCACTCGCCCCGCCCATCAGGCAGACGCCTCCCTGAGGAGTAGCCTGTAGATCATTCCTGCTTCCCGTAAACCAGGACCTAAATGCCTGCCCATGCAACTCTACAGAGGTGAAAAGGCTACTTATACATAGGAACACCAGAGAAAGATATTTCATAGGGGATTTCTAATCGCTTGCAGACAAAATCAGTAATTATTTGCTGAAGATGCAAGGAGTTTTTTTCTTAAGATACCTACTGTACTAAATCACTCACACACTATCATGTTTAAGAAATTCTTCACCTCTTTTTTACTAGCCTGGCAAAACATTCAATCCAGGGTTTTTCACACCATCTTATCCATACTGGGTATCGTGATAGGAGTAGCTGCTCTAGTGGGTATACTCACCCTCATAGATGGTCTGGAGCAGTATGCCAAAAGCCAGATTTCTGATACTACCAGCCTGGAGTCAGTCATTATTTTTCCTGAGCGTTTTAAAAAGCTCAACGGCCTCCGCATCCCCAAGGATACTATGGACTTTCTCCTACCGACTGATTTAGCGGATTTTCAGCAAGAAGTGAAAGAGACAGATTTAGCCTTCACTTATTGGCTACAAAGCAGATTTACGGCCGTAGTAAAGATGGATACGGCTTCTGTAGGCGTAGCAGTAGAGGCTATGAGTTTTACCCTTATTTGAGTCGCAGAAACTTATTCAGGGAGACTCCTTATCTGAGGAACACCTAACAAAGGGCATAGCTGTAGCCACAGTGAACCAAAGCTTTGTGAATAGCCTTGGAGTAGACTCTCCCATCATAGGAGACAGCATTACAGTGGAGAATTTCCGACTAAAAGTGATAGGCATTGTAGATGCTGATACAGCCAGTCCTCCCAAAGTCCATTTCCCTTTAGGCATCATGTCTGAAAAGGACCTTAAGGTCCATCCGACCCTGGCCTTACTGAATGTATCTGATGTGGAGAATGTCTCTGCCACCAAGGACTCTGTTGAAGCCTTTCTGAAAAAGAGGTTTGGGGAAGATTCTGATTACAAAGTCCAGACCCAGGAGTTCAGGGTCAAACAAACCGAGCAGGGATTCCTATTATTCAGGATGGTCATGGGTATGATAGTAGGCATAGCCGTACTAGTGGGCGGCATAGGCATCATGAACGTATTGCTCATTTCCATCACAGAAAGGACTGTGGAAATAGGCATAAGAAAATCTGTAGGGGCCAATAAGCGGGACATCATGTTTCAGTTTTTGGCGGAGTCTATCAGTATTTCTCTATTTGGTAGCTTGGTGGGGCTCATCCTGGGTATGCTAGGCTCTCTGCTTGCGGCAGAAATAGTGGGGCATGTGCTTGAGATTCCCTTTGAGGCCTACTTCAGTTTGAATACGGTCCTGGTAGTCGTGGTGATAGCCATTCTGCTGGGTATTATCTTCGGGACTTATCCGGCTATACGAGCTTCTAAAATGGACCCTGTGGCGGCGATAAGGAATTTGTAGGCATGACTATTTGGGTGAACCTCAGATCATGATCTGAGGCAACGGGTTTTCTAACATTCGCCGTTCCAGTACCACGTAGAGACGCAAAATCTTGCGTCTCTACGGAAATTATTCCAACTCCCCCACCCTTTCATACACAAAGGAAAACTCCTGATGGCCGTCTTTGGTCTTCATGGCTAGGTAAATGACTAGCTCATTCTCTCCCTTTTTCTCGAAGGTGATGGTATTAAAATACACCCGATTTCCGTCTACCTTCACCAAAGAGAAGTCTTCCGTCTCATTCTTTTCTTCCCAGCCAGTAAGGTCTTTATTGAAGTGCTTCACTTGAAAGACCAGAGAATTTTCTATCTCCCGGAACAGCATAAATTCATAGAAGCTAATTTCTCCTTCTTTTAATAGACGAAAGCTACCCATCATGGCATCTCCAACTGGTGCGGACCAAACTTCTTCTACCTCACCTCCAAAGGCATTTCCCTTCCACTGGCCTTTCATCCAGGAAATAGCTGATAGGTCAGCTTCGGGATTAATTCCTTCCCCAGTAAGGGTATTAGTAGTGAGAACTTCTTGCCCTAAGACGTGAGAAATAAATAGAACTCCACTTAGGAGAATGAGTATTAGGTTTTTCATGGAAGTACGGGATTAGTGAATGAAGGAGTTTGAGATTGGTAATCAGGAAGAAGATGTTTGAGGTGATGCTCCAAGTGGCCCACATAATCATATACAAAATAGGCCAGATTAGAAGATTCCCCCTTATCTACTCTACGCATGCTGATCAGTTGGAGGTTATGATCATTAGGCTCAAAGACTTTATAGAATAGCTCATCTGGAATCAGGCTGATTACTCTCCCCAAATGTAGGTTGTACAAAGACC
>JBCDBC010000475.1:0-4909 GCA_039184535.1 Bacteroidota bacterium
CAGAAATCAGTCAGGAGATTGGTTGGATAAAGGGACAGGCTTAAAAAAGGCTCACTTGGAAGGAGCACATCTCCGGCTTCCGGGGCATGGTGAATATGGACCTACTCTGGAAATTTATCAGTATAAGTCCATAGATAGTAAGGGGAATGTGTTCCCGAATACCAAGGGCTTCGGTCATATAGCCTTTGAGGTGGAAGATATAGAGAATATAATGAAGAAACTCATCCAGAATGGGGGAGTGGCCTTCGGAGAAATCACCCAGAAAGAAGTACAGGGAGTGGGGGAGATTACCTTCGTGTATGCAAGAGACCCAGAGGGTAATTTCATTGAGTTACAAAGCTGGAAGTATTATTAAGAAAATGAGGTAGCCTAATTATCCTACTATTCTCTTTAGGGGGGTGATCAAGTTAAATCAATTGAAAAGAATCCGTCATGGCGGTGGGATATAGGGTATAGACTTGTGGGTCAGCCGCCATCTCCCGTTTGAGGGAACGATTCTGAGATCCCAGCCGACCCCTCTGGCAATCCACTACAAACCCACTGGGATGACGCTAATAGGGCTCTCTCTATTGACCACCTACTTACTATCAGAAAACAGGACATATAAACATACAATATGAAGGAAGAACTCTTATCCTCAGATATTCTCCTTGAGAATGAGCGAGTATTGTTAATCCCTTTTGAATATGAAAGAAAGGAAGAACTGAAAGAGATCATCTTTGATGATGAGATCTGGACCTATATGGGAAAGAGGATAACAACTGAGGCTGAATTCAACAATTACATAAGTGAAACCATTTCTCATAAGGTTAAAGGTATTAGTTATCCTTTTCTAATAATTGATAAGAAGAATGGTAAGGTTGCTGGGAGTACCAGATATGGGGACTTAAATACAGCTAGTCAGAAATGTGAAATAGGATGGACGTGGTACGGAATAGCCTATCAAGGGACAGGTTTAAATAAGGCATGCAAATTTGAGTTATTGAAGTTTGGGTTTGAATCTATCGAATTCAGGAGAATACAATTTAGCGCAGACCTGGAGAATAAACGATCCCAAAGAGCCATAGAGAAACTGGGCGCTAAAAAGGAAGGAGTCTTCAGAAATAACTACATAGACGTTGATGGAAATAGTAGAACCGATGTATACTTCAGCATCATACGTGAGGAGTGGGGAGAATTGAAAAGAGAATTCTTTCCTGAGTTTCTTTAGTAAGAGATTATTATTTCATGGACCGGCTACTTAAGTTGCCGAAAAACGTAGTACTGGCCAGTGTCATGTGCAGCCACTAAAGCCGCCGGTCCATTTTCATCAAGCTTTAATAAAGCAAATCCCCAAGACCCTTCTCTCATATAGAAAGAATAATCTTAGGGATGTGAAAATCTATTTGTTGGAAACGGCTATTCAAGCACTAGTGCCCCAATACCAGCATCCTGCATTTCCTTCATCAAGCCTTGTACCTGTTCTTCCATGAAGCTGTCATAAGCTTGTGCATAGGTTGCCAGTCGGGCATGGAGGATCTCATAGACCTCTAGCTGCTCATCCGTAGGAGGGAAATCAGCTGTAGCTACGGTTCCTGCCAAGTAATTAATTCGCTCAGCAAGACGGACTGGATAACGAACAGCATCCTGCCCTTTTCCGGTATACATGAGCTGAATCATTTTGCCTTCCAGTGCTATTGCAGCCTTATCTACTGCTTTGACCTTTTCTACAAAGCTTTTGTGTTTACTTGACTGAGCTAGCGTAGCTTCCAGATCCAGACATTGGCGCCTAACCTTCTCTATAGAATTGATCTTTGCTGCCACCGCATTCATGTCGGTATATAGCTTTTGCATCAACTCTGTTTGAGCAGCTATGTCTGCCAGGCTTCCCTCTGAATGAGGATCTTTCTTAATCTCTATGCTTTCTTTCTGATTCGTCAAATTGAAGTGGACAGTATAAGTCCCTGGAGGAACGAGAACAGAAAATGGAGCAAGAGGGGGTTTAAGGGTACGGTCTTTGCCAAGTTGGACCCAGTCAGCATATTGAGGTTTGGTACGCATCAATATCTGCGTAGTTGGGTCTCCTTTCAAATCCCACCATACACGATTGATTCCTTTTTTGCCTTTATGCTTTAAGGTTCTAAGGGTATCACCGCTGGCATTGGTGATATATAGTTCTACCGAATCACTGGGTTCAGCCAGCCAGTAGTTTAGGGCTGTACCGGGAGGAGGATCCTCACCAAAAGAGGCTTCCGGGAAAAACTGCATAATTTGTGAAACCGGACGCAAACGGTAGGCAGCTTTTTGAGCGAACAGGTGAGCATCAGAAGAGGTTACTTCTTCGGTTAACTGCTGTAAGGGAGAAATATCATCCAAAATCCAGATCCCACGTCCGTAGGTTCCTACTACCAGGTCATTGAAGTGTTCAGGTATGTCCAGCCAATACATGGGCGTATGTGGAAGATTAGACATCAAGCTCTGCCAGTTAGTCCCATCATCAAAGGAGACATACAGCTTATTCTCAGTACCTAGATAAAGCATACCTTCTCTTACTGGGTCTTCTTTGATGTTTCGGCAATAACTCAGGATGCCTTCGTCTATTCCCTTGGTGATTTTGGTCCATGTTTGGCCATAATCGGTGGTTTTGTACACGTAAGGCTTGAAGTTGCCCACCTGATGAAACTCTATGGTTACATAAGCCTTTCCTGCATCCCATTTAGAGGCATCTATGTTACGTACTACGCCTAGTTCAGGCAGACCAGGAATATTGGCCGTGACATTGGTCCAGCTATCTCCTCCATCCTTACTGACGTGTACCAGTCCGTCATTGGTTCCAGCCCAGAAAACGCCTTCCTGTACGGGTGACTCCTCAAAAGCGTAGATGACGTTCATGTATTCCACATTGATATTATCCCCTGTCAGACCGCCAGAGAATCCCTGCATGCTGGTGTCATTTAGAGAAAGGTCTGGACTGATGATATCCCAGCTCTGCCCCTTATTGGTCGTGCGGTGCACAAACTGACTGGTTACATAAATGGTGTTGTTGTCATGTGGCGAGATCAGCAAGGGGAAGGTCCACTGAAAACGATACTTGACGTCCTTGGCAGGATGACCAGTAGTCATCTCAGGCCATACTTCCAGGTGACGAAATTGCTTATTCTCTTCATTGTAACGAGTTACAATACCTCCCAAAGGACCATAGCCGGAGGCACTGGACCAGATGATATTGGGATCCGTAGGATCCGCAGTGGCAAAGCCTGATTCTCCTCCGCCTATGTCATGCCAAAGACCTGTAGGGATAAAGCTGGTCCCAAATAAGGAAGCTACATTGCTACGACTAGGACCTTTCATGGAAGGACCATCCTGGCGGTTCGTCAATACATTATAAGGGATTTCGGTATCTGTCGTAACGTGGTATAGCTGCGCGATAGGAAGTTGGACGCGCAGCCAGGAGTTTCCACGGTTGTGAGAAATAGAAAGCCCTCCATCTCCTACAACTATAATACGGTTTCCGTTTAATGGATCTATCCAAGCCTCGTGGTGGTCCCAGTTAGGTTGAGTCATAGGACTGGCGGGAGTAGCAGTTACGCCTCCATCTATGCTTCGGGAAAATCCTGCCCACATGAAGTAGATCTCATTGGCGTTATCAGGGGAGGCGGCACAACGTGTGTAGTAGGCCTGGCGCCCTCCCAGATCACGGTTAGAGTTGACTAGTTTCCACGTCTTTCCTTTATCATCACTACGCCAAAGCTCACCACTTTCTGTTTCTTCTCCATTATAAGGAACACCATCTCCTGTCTCTATTTGGGCATACACCCGATTAGGATTGGCAGGGGTCATGGCCAGGGCAATCTTCCCTACGGGTTTTTTAGGTAAGCCCTTTCCTTCCAGTTTTTTCCATGTATCTCCGCCATCGCGTGACATATAAATCCCACTTCCCGGTCCTCCACTGGTACGGTTCCAGGTTTTGAGGGAGAGCTGCCACATACCTGCAAAGAGAATGCGCGGATTAGAAGGGTCCATGACCAGGTCAGAAGCACCTGTATTCTCATCCACAAAGAGGACCTGCTCCCAGCTTTTTCCTCCATCCACAGTGCGGTAAACTCCACGCTCTTTCTGAGGAGAATAGGCATGACCCAAAGCAGTAGCATAAGCAACGTCCGGGTTAGATGGATGAACTATGATTCTGCTAATTCTCCCAGTTTCATCCAGTCCTGTATGCTCCCAGCTATCTCCCCCATCATCAGACTTCCATACGCCATTTCCCAGGGAAACATTAGAACGAATAAAGGCTTCGCCTGTTCCGGCATAGACCACCTGAGGGTCAGAAGGTGCCAGTGCCAGGGCACCAATGGCATGAACGGGTTTATCGTCAAAAATGGGCTTCCAGTTCAGGCCTCCATCTACGGTTTTCCAGATACCACCGGAAGCTGCTCCCACATAATATACCATGGGATTTCCAGGTATGCTGGTTACAGAAACAATTCTATTTCCTATGGGGCCTATATGCCTGTACTTAAGTTGTTCTATGTATTCCTTCTCCAGGGTTTGGGCCAGGAGAGAAGTAGAAGTTATACCCAATAGTAGGAGGAATATGAAAGAGATTATCGGGGCTTTTTGCCTCGAATAAGAGATAGTTGATCGCATGAATCTTTGTTTAGGGTTGACATTCTCTAATAATATATGAAAGAATTTCTATCATGTCTTATTCTTCCAAGAGCCCTACCTTTCCCTGGGAAAGGTAAATCCACTTCTCATTTATCTTCTTAACTAATGGTTTTTCAAATACTATAAGATAATGTCCACTCTACATACAGAGTAAAGTTGTCAAACCGCATGTCATATTACCTGATAATCGCTTTTGTTCATATAGTCTTGGTTGTAGAAGTCATAGTTTTATTATTTTAGTCACGAAGTGTTGAGAATGAGC
>JBCDBC010000476.1:0-4893 GCA_039184535.1 Bacteroidota bacterium
GCTTCGGGAATCTGCCCTTATTACTCATTGGAACTGGGAGTCAGACGCGTATTCAATTACAAATATTTTAGAGAATACCTCCAAGAAACTCTCTCTTCAGATTCAGGGATATCCTGGTGCTTATTCGGATAATCTTCCCTTTTCTTTAGAAAAAACAGAAGAGGATTTTATTTACAAGATTAGTGGACCTCATGATACAATCTTGGCTATTCCGGTAGAACACATTTCAGAATTCGAGATACTGGTTAATCATTGTGTGAGCATGAAAAAGTTAGAGTTCGAAGGATTCGATCCCCAATAATAACATAAAGCCCCTTCAAGCGATATCTATCTAAAGAGCACCTGTTAATTTGATTGCATGTTAGTGACCATCTCTACTACCTACCAACCTGCTACTGACCTTGGTTTCCTGCTCCATAAACACCCTGACAAATACCAAACTTTCAATCTTTCTGTAGGGAAAGTACATGTGTTTTATCCGGAAGCTTCCGTGGAAAGAACCACGGCAGCTATTCTCCTGGATATTGATCCGGTAGAGTTAGTTAGAGGTAAACGAAAACTGAAGAGTAGCTCATTCTCTCTTAAGCAGTATGTGAATGATAGACCTTACGTAGCGTCCTCTTTCCTAAGCGTAGCGCTTTCCAAGGCTTTTTCCACTGCCATGAATGGCAAGTGTGACCATAAACCAGAGTTAGTTAAGCAAAAACTACCCTTTGAAATAGGGATCTCTGTTTTGCCTGCTCCTAAGGGAGGAGAAGCCCTCATCAAGAAACTATTCGAGCCACTAGGCTACTCTGTAAAAGTAGATAGGCATCCCCTTGACCCAGCTATGGAAAGCTGGGGAGAAAGTAAATACTACACCCTTCGACTTACTCATACGCTGAGGCTACAAGAGGTACTTTCTCATTTGTATGTACTTATTCCAGCCTTGGATTTTGAGAAACATTATTTTGTGAGCAATGCTGAAATAGAAAAGCTACTCAGTAAAGGTAAAGGATGGTTAGAAGCGCATCCTCATAAAGAACTAATCACTCGTAGGTATCTTCTAAATTTCCGGAAGCTCAGCAGACAAGCCATGGAAAGGTTGACATTGGAAGAAGTAATAGAAGAAGAGGATACTGAAACGGATGAAAAGAAACAGGAGGTAAAGAAAAGGAAGGAATCTCTCCACCAAATCCGTTTGAAAAGGGTTTTGCAAGAACTCATAGATGCAAAAGCGGAAAGCGTGGTGGATATGGGTTGTGGAGAAGGTAAGCTCTTAAGAATGATGTTGAAAGAGAAACAGTTTCGCCGGATTGCAGGGATGGATGTTTCTTACAGGGAACTGCTAAAAGCCAAAGACAGACTCTATTGGGATACTATGTCTCCCAAAATGAAAGAGAGAATAAGCTTGTTTCAAGGTTCACTGAACTACAGAGATAAAAGACTGGAGGGCTTTGATGCGGCTGCACTTGTGGAGGTAATTGAACATCTGGATGAAGCCAGACTATCAGCCCTGGAAAAAGTAGTTTTTAAATATGCCAAACCTGGGAAGGTATTCATCACTACCCCGAATGGAGAGTACAATATCATGTACGAAAGTCTTTCTGCAGGCTCCTTCAGGCATACAGATCACAGATTTGAATGGACAAGAGAAGAGTTCTCTAGCTGGGCAAATCGCATAGCAGAAACATACCAATATACCGTTAGCATTCATCCATTAGGAGAAGAACATGAGGAAGTAGGAGCTCCCTCACAAATGGCCATATTTACCCATGGAAATTAGTGTCCCAAAACTTTCCCTTGTCTTGCTCGTAGGAGCCTCAGGTTCCGGCAAAAGTACTTTCGCAAAAAAACTCTTTTCTCAATATGAGGTGGTATCCTCAGATGAGTGTAGAGGAATAGTATCCAATGATGTAAATGACCTAATTGCTACCACTGAAGCATTTGATCTGCTTTACCATATGGTCCGGATAAGACTAACTAAAGGGTTACTTACTGTCGTAGATGCTACGAATGTACGTCGGGAAGATAGAAAGCAGCTCATTGAGATTGCACGAGAGTATCATGCTCTCCCTGTAGCTATTGCGCTGGACCTACCACAAAAGGTATGCGAAGAAAGAAACGAAAAGCGAGAAGACAGGACCATACCTGTCCAGGCCATTCGTAGGCAAAGACAGCTTCTCAGGAAGGGACTCAGAGGGCTGAAAAGAGAAGGCTTCAGAAAGATCTATGTATTCTCTTCTGAGGAAGAAATAGACCAGATAGAGGAAGTCAAAAGAGAAAAGCTCTATAATGATAAAAAGGAAATAACAGGTCCTTTTGACATCATAGGTGATATTCATGGCTGCTATGACGAAACCCTAACCTTACTAGAGAAACTTGGATATGTAGTAGAGCAAGAGGCGAATGAAGAGCTATTTGGCATCAAAGTAAGCCACCCGGAAAATAGGCAAGTCATCTTCCTTGGAGATTTAGTAGATCGAGGTCCGAATTCTCCTGCAGTATTAAGGCTAGCTATGAGTATGGTTAAGAGTGGAAGCGCTTGGTGTGTGCCTGGTAATCATGATGTCAAACTCAATAAAAAGCTTAGCGGCAAAAATGTAAGAGTCCAGCATGGGCTGGAAAAGACACTTGAACAGCTAGAAGGAGAAAGTGAAGAATTTCTCAATCAGGTACGTGAGTTTATTTATGGCTTAATCTCTCACTATATATTTGATGATGGACAACTGGTAGTCTCGCATGCGGGGTTAAAAGAGAGTATGATAGGAAGAGCCTCTGGAGCTGTGAGATCATTTTGCCTTTATGGAGAAACCACAGGAGAAATAGATGAATTCGGACTTCCAGTAAGGCATAATTGGGCCTCAGAATATAGAGGCAAAACCATGGTGGTTTATGGCCATACTCCCGTTCCTGAGGCAGAGTGGCTAAACAATACTATTGACATTGATACGGGTTGTGTATTTGGAGGAAAACTTACTGCATTAAGATATCCTGAGAAAGAGCTGGTCTCTGTAGATGCTAAAGAAATTTACAGCGAGCCCGTTCGTCCTCTCCAAACTCAGAAAAGTTCTCAAGGAACTGCACAGCAAGAACATGATGATGTCTTAGACATAGCGGATTTTCTTGGTAAAAAGATTGTTTCTACCCGCTTGAATCCCGCTATCACTATTAGAGAGGAAAATGCCATTTCTGCCATAGAAACCATGAGTAGGTTTACGGTGGATCCTAAGTGGTTGATCTATCTTCCCCCTACTATGTCTCCTAGTGAGACTAGTGCAGAGGAGGGCTACTTAGAGTACCCGACTGAAGCCATATACTACTTTAGAAAAAAAGGAGTCAAGAAACTTATCTGTGAAGAAAAGCATATGGGTTCGAGGGCAGTAATTGTAATTTGCAAGAATGAAGAAGCAGCTAAAGAAAGATTTGGGGTAACCCAGGGAGGTATTGGCGTCTGTTACACACGTACAGGAAGGCCTTTTTTCAAAGATGAGGAGCTGGAAAAAGCATTCTTATTGAGAGTTAATCAGGCCTTATCAAAGGCTAACTTTTGGGAACGACTAAATACTTCATGGGTTTGTTTGGATACAGAGCTTATGCCATGGTCCATGAAAGCTCAGGCTTTGCTGAAAAACCAATATGCCTCAGTAGGAGCGGCTGCTGAAAATGCCATACTGGTAGTCGAAAAAGTACTACAACAAGCTGTTAAAAGAGGACTTGAGGACGCTACATCAAATCTATCACAAGTCCTCAAGAGAAAAGAAGCTATCTCCCAATTTAGAAAAGCATATCGGAACTATTGTTGGGAGGTCCAAAGTTTGGAGGATTTTCGATTGGCTCCATTCCATGTTTTAGCTACGGAGGAAGGAGTTCATGTGAATAAATCCCATGAATGGCATATGAATGAAATTAGCAGCTTATATGCAGCTGATAGCTCACTCTTCTACCCTACTGCTTATAAGATTATAGATACTGATGACGAAACCCAAATCCAGGAGGCAACGAACTGGTGGTTAGAACTCACAGGAAAAGGAGGTGAAGGAATGGTTGTCAAACCATTTGAGTTCATGACCAAAGATGCAAAAGGAATCCTTCAACCGGCAGTTAAGTGTAGAGGAAAGGAATACTTGAGAATTATCTATGGACCCGAATATGATTTTCCAGAAAACTTGAAGAGGCTTAAGAAAAGAGGCCTTTCCAGAAAAAGATCTCTAGCACTTAGAGAGTTTGCTTTGGGTGTAGAATCTTTAGAGAGATTTGTTCGGAAGGTACCTTTGAGAAAGGTACATGAGTGTGTGTTTGGCGTATTAGCACTTGAGAGCGAAGAGACTGATCCTCGTCTTTAAAGCTTACGCTTAACTGACGAATGGATAGAGAGCAAGTGCTTCTACCGAAAGATTCTGACCTAGAATATCCCCAAGCGACCTCCCGCCTAAGCATACTCCGATGGTACAGAACAAATCCTCTGTTTATTAGGGAGGCTCTTTTACACCTTGTAATGGTTTTTAGCGTACTTACTTAAAGCACACTTTCACATCACTAATTTGTCTGTCATGAGAGCAACACATATCGCTGTACTATTCACCTTCCTTCTGTCCTTCATTTCTCCCTCATCATATGCACAAGACATGGACAATGAATCCCTGGAGAAAATCCTTTATGTAGTAAGTGATACCCTTATAGGGCAAGCGGGTGCATGGGAATTCATCGTGGAAGAGTTACCTATGATTTGCCTGACGGACGAGACCCATAACCGTATGCGAATCATTTCTCCCATAGCAGAAATGTCAGAAATAACAGATGAGCAGGTAAAAGAAGCTATGGAGGCCAACTTTCACTCTGCCCTGGATGTGAAATACGCCATTTCCAGTGAGGTCATGTGGGTAGCCTATATTCACCCCCTCAAAGAATTAA
>JBCDBC010000477.1:0-4888 GCA_039184535.1 Bacteroidota bacterium
GCAGATTCCTATGGCAGGAAAGTGGATCTTATCCTTTTTTATGCTGCTTGGAAGGTTAGAACTCTTCACAGTACTGATGCTTTTCACTCCATTTTTTTGGCGAGAGTCGTAATATTTTTCCCAAAAAATGAGCATTTTCTGAACTAATTCACTTACCATTCATTTAGTAAACAAGCATACTGGTCTATTTTCCTAACGCTTGACTATCATTTATAACATGAAATATGATTAGACATACATTCATTGAGATTGAATGTAGATGATTTTGCCATAAAAATATTCACATGATTATTTCAATATGAGAATTGAATATTTTCTGATTAAATACTTATCCACATTTCCACATTTTAAACAACTCCTCCTCAAATAGTTACATCCTCCTCTTTGTCTTACTCTTAATGGCATATTGGGATAATATCAAATCTCAAACAATTGCCCTGCTAATAAACATATATTCAGTTAATCTCAATGGGTCCATATTACTCCTTGACAAATAGGTAAATCTTACACAGACACATAGTCCGATAAAGGGTAAGATCCATTCTGTTAGATATACTTTTAAGAGAAGTTGGGGATGGCTCCCACAACATGCACCTTTATTCCACAAGATCACTCATCACTTTTTTAGTTTTTATGGGAGCCAAACATTTACTGTTAATACTGATTCTTGCTCTTTCTACTTCAGCTTTTGCTCAAAGTCTGGACCTCAGCCCTTCTCCTTCGAGTACAGACAGTACAGTTTTTGTGTGGCAGGCATGGAACAAAGTTGCTGATGAAAGCACAAGTTTCTTCGCGCCACAAATCAGGTGGTCCAGGAAAAACCAACGGATAGGGTATATAAGGGTAGGATCTTCTATCACTCGCACCTTTTCCTTTACGAATGTTGGCAACGGACCCCTGCAGATTTCAAGAATCTCTACCAATTGCATTTGTACCAATGGTCAGTGTGTACCTACCAGGGTACGCTCCGGAAGCTCCGGAAGGATCATTGTAACGGTAAGCCCCGATAAACCCGGTTACTTTAAACAGTACATTCGAGTTACTTCGAATGCACGAGGCTTCGTCCAGATACTTTCAGTTGAAGGAGTCGCCTATCAACGCTAATATTTCCATTACCATCTTGCTACCTAAACTGATTGATATTTTCACTACGAGGGAAATATCAATTTCTTTTTTATAACTTCCTCTATTCTCTTTGATAGTCCATTCTCAAACTAGGCCTTTAACTGACTCTCAAAGGACATTTTCTGACTTCCTCTGGCATGATCTATTCATTCTGAGCCTATAATTATCCACACCATGACCTGTACCCAAAAGCCTTTACTCTCAGTAAGTATCATACTTTATCTTATTTCCCTTCCTGTCACCCTTCTGGGGCAATCACAGTATGAGGAAACTGTAAACACACACTTCAAAAGCACCCTACTATTGCATAAGGAGTTTGTCAGTATCCCTAATCTGCCACCAGTAGATCCAGAAGCCATGCTCAAAAATATCAACTGGGCAGCTGAGAAGTATGGTGAATTGGGCTTTAGCACTACCCTCCTTGAGTCTAAGACCTTTCCCCTATTATTGGCGGAGAAAGTCTATGATCCTGCCTTTAAAACCGTACTCTTTTATTTCCACATTGACGGACAGCCCATAAACCCCGAGGCATGGGATCAGGAGCATCCCTTTACGCCTGTGCTAAAAGAAAAGGGAGAGGACGGCAAATGGAAGACCATTGACTGGGATGCACTGAACGGGGAAATTGATGAGGAGTGGCGCATTTTCGCGCGAGCTGCAGCCGATGATAAGGCACCCATCACTATGCTCTTAACAGCGCTGAACGTTCTCAAAATGGAGATTGAAACGCCCACCTTCAACATCAAGATCATCTTTGACCCGGAGGAAGAATATGGGTCTTATGCCCTTCTCTCTACCCTGGGCAAGTATAAGGAGCGCTATGCAGCGGATTTCTTTATCGTTATGGATGGACCTGCACATACTTCTAATAAACCTACAGTTACTTTTGGATGTAGAGGAATAGCCTCCTGCTCTATTACTACTTATGGCGCCTTTACTCCTCAACACAGTGGGCACTATGGAAACTATGTCCCCAATCCGGTTTTTAGCCTGTCTCGCCTGTTAACCACTATGAAAGATGAGCAAGGGAGAGTGTTAGTGGAGGATTACTATGAGGGAATAGACATCGATGATAGAACTCAACAAGTATTAGGGTCAGTACCATATGATTCGGTTGGCTTAAACCAGAAATTGGGGATTTATTCTTCCGAGAAGGTGGGAGCTACCTATCAGGAGTCTATGCAGTATCCTTCCCTAAACGTCAGGCAAATAGGCACCTCCTGGAAAGGAAAGGGATTAAAGACTGTGATCCCTGAATATGCTACTGCTCATCTGGACCTCAGATTAGTAGCAGAAACTGATGCGAAGGAGCAAACTCAAAAGGTCAGAAGGCATATAGAAAAGCAGGGATACTATGTGATTGATAGAGACCCAACAGAAGAAGAGAGGCTGAAGTATCCGAAAATCGCTAAATTCATCTTTTCTCGCGGCGTAAATGCATTTCGTACAGATCCGGATTCTGAATTTGGGCAGAAAGTAAGAACACAGTTAACCGCCTATTTTGGGGAAGAGCCTGTAGTCATCCGAACTATGGGAGGTACCGTCCCCATCATTCCTTTGATTAACACTCTGGATCTTCCCACGGTTATAGTTCCCATGGTCAATATGGATAATAATCAGCATAGTCCTAATGAAAACATCAGGATTGGAAATATGAAGCAAGGAATCCATACCTGTTTGGGGATTCTCACCACTCCATTTAAAGAGGCTAACTAGCTTAACAGCAGATATATATTCTCGAATAAGGGAGTAACTTTTTCTTTTTTCTATACATTCTTGTAACACTTCCAGGCCTTAGGCATCTAAGCATAAACGTGTTTACATGAAGAATCCACTTTCCGCTACATATTCAGAAGAAAAAAACCGGGAACTGGTCCTGGCTTCTCTTGATGGGGATAGAAAAGCCTTGGATGAACTGGTCCATCTTCATCAGCCTTTCATCTATAATGTAGCCTGGAAAATGGCCCATGATCCTAATGATGCCATGGACCTCACCCAGGAAACCTTACTGAAGGTAATCACCAAGCTAGCCCAATTCAACTTCAAAAGCTCCTTCAGAACCTGGCTATACAGAATAGTGGTAAATGAGTTTCTCCAGTCCAAGAGAAGAAAGATGGAGAAAGTAGTCAGCTCTTTTGAAGAATATGGAAACCAATTGGATTCCATCCCTAATCCTGACTTAACCTCTGAGGAAGAAATCACCTACAAGGAGCTTTCTAAAGAAATGCAGATCAGATGCCTTTCAGGTATGTTGATGTGCCTAAACAGGGAACAGCGACTGATTTACATCCTGGGAGATACTTTTGGGATAGATCATAAGTTGGGGTCAGAAATCTTTCATCTTTCTCCTCAAAACTTTAGGGTTAAACTTCACAGGGCCAGAAAAGACCTGCACAACTACATGAATAACAAATGTGGACTGGTCAATCCGGATAACCCTTGCAGGTGCCCCAAGAAAGCCAAAGCCCTGAAAGCAATGGGCAAACTGGATGAAAAAAGTATGCAGTTTAATGTAGGCTATCAACATCAGATCGCGCATTATGTAGAGGAAGCCCACGTACAGGTAAGAGAAATGATGGTAGAAAAAGTCAATAAGCTGTACAGGGCTCACCCTGCCAAGACCAAATTCAAAAAGGAGACGCTCATCTCAGAAATCCTGAATGATGAGGACATTCTCAAATACTTCGGTAAGAATTAATATTAGTTCCCCTAAAGTTAGATTAGAGGCCTCCCAGAAAATTGGGGAGGCCTTTTCTGCTTTTGTAACACTTCCTGTTTCCATGTATCCAACTAGTGATTTCAACATAATCATTAAGAATATCATCATGGAATTTATCAAAACCGCTATCGTCGATAGACCCATAGAAAAGGTATGGGAGTTACTCGGAAACCAATATGGAGAGGCTTACAAATGGGCAGGTGGACTTTATCATTCTGAGGGCTTTGGAAGTCCCACTCTGGAAAATGCTCCGTTCAGCAGCAGAGCTTGCAAAACTTCTCAGGGAAATATTACGGAAGAGATCCGGGTCTTTGATCCTAAGAATTACAAGCTGGTATATGAAGTAGTAAAAGGCTTTCCGGGATTCGTGGAAGTGGGTAAAAACCAATGGAGCCTAAGCCCACTCGGCAACAAGACACAGGTCCATATGCATCTGGTGATAGAAACCAAAGGCATTATGGGTGCTATCATGGGACCTATGATGGGCATGCAACTCAAGAAAGTCGTTAGCACCGTGCTGGAAGACTTCAAACATTTTGTAGAGACCGGAAACCCAAGTCCTTCCAAAGCCAAAGAAATGACCAAACATGGACAGCTAGTAGCCTAGCCTAAAAAGGGGAGTTACAAATTCGACAATTTCTGTAACACCTGCCTTAAGGCTGTACCTAATCAACGAACCTTAATTACTTAACTCATAATAAAATGACCAATCAGGAAATTGCCAATCGCTTGCATGAATTGGTAAAGGCTGGCGAATACTTCACAGCTTACGACGAGCTCTTTCATGAGAATGCCGTAGCCCTGGAACCTCAACTAGCAGAGATGGGCCTGGCAGAAGTGGAAGGCCTTCCAGCCATCAAAGAAAAGGTAGGGACTCTGAGCCAGGGAATCTCCGAAATGATTAGCCGGGAGATGTCCGCACCCGTAGTTACAGATACTCACATCGCCTTTACTAACATAGTGAAGGCCAAAATGAAAGATGGGAATGCGTTCAACCTAAGTGAAATCTGTCTCTATAAGCTTGAAAACGGAAAGATTGTCTCC
>JBCDBC010000478.1:0-4872 GCA_039184535.1 Bacteroidota bacterium
AAGAGAATGAACACGCCCAGATATATGGCAGATTTTAACAGAAAGTGATTGAGAAAAGACCGGTTCTTTCTGAAAAACTGCTTAAACAGAACATCAATACTGCCTAATACCATCCCAAGGATGATTCCTGAAATAGTATTGGTCATGATACCCGGCCAAAACCTTAGGGGCATACTCTGTTCCAGGATATCCTGGAAGTCCAGGAGGATGAAGTACATGGAGATCCCAAACACATTATAGGCTAGTACCCAGCTCAGAATTTGGAATCGAAAAGTAGAAAGCCATGAATCCATGGTCTATTTTACCACTTTTATAGAAGAGAATCTATGTTGAATGGATTCCTTCCACAAGTGAATGCTTACTTCTCGCTGGAATCCCACAAATAGAATGCATACATTTAATCTCCATAACAAACATACAACATGAAAGAAGCTGTAATCGTCTCCACTGCCAGGACTGGCATTGGGAAAGCCTACAAAGGTGCCTTCAACAATACCAACTCTCCCACCATGGCAGGATTTGTCATTAGTGAGGCCGTAAAAAGAGCCAAGATTGACCCTGCAGAAGTAGATGATGTCATCATGGGTTGCGCCCTCCCACAAGGGACTTCCTCCCCCAATATTGGAAGATTAGCAGCTTTGGCTGGTGGGCTCCCAGTTACTGTAAGTGGAATGACCATTGACAGGCAGTGTTCCTCAGGTATGATGGCCGTAGCTACTGCCGCCAAGCAAATTATGCATGACGGTATGCAGGTAGCTATAGGAGGTGGACTGGATAGCATCAGTTTGGTTCAGAATGAAAAGATGAACATTCACAGAATGGTAGACAAGGCTCTTGTAGCCAAGCATCCTGCCACTTACATGCCTATGCTACAGACCGCAGAGATAGTAGCTAAGCGTTATAACATTTCCAGAGAAAAGCAGGATGAGTATGGCTACCAAAGCCAGATGCGTACAGCCGCTGCCCAGGAAGCTGGTAAATTTGATGATGAGATCATCCCCGTAACAGTTACTAAGGGGATCATGAATAAAGAAACCAAGGAGATCAGCTTTGAGGAAGTTACCCTCACTAAGGATGAAGGCAACAGACCGTCCACTACCATGGAAGGCTTAAGTAACTTAAGGCTAGTCAATGAAGGTGGAACCATCACCGCAGGGAATGCCAGCCAGCTTTCTGATGGTGCTTCTGCCTGTGTACTCATGGATGCTAAACTAGCTGAACAAAGAGGACTGGAACCACTAGGCGCCTATAGAGGGATTGCCGTTGCAGGATGTGAGCCTGATGAAATGGGCATAGGACCTGTCTTTGCGGTGCCCAAACTACTGAAAGCACACGGACTGAAGGTGGAAGACATAGGATTGTGGGAGCTGAATGAAGCCTTTGCTGTTCAGGTACTTTATTGTCAGGAAAAACTGGGTATCCCTAATGAGCTATTGAACGTGAATGGAGGCGCTATCTCTATTGGCCACCCTTACGGAATGACTGGCTCCAGAATGGTAGGCCATGCCCTAATCGAAGGGAAAAGACGAGGCGCTAAATATGTGGTATGTACCATGTGCGTAGGCGGAGGAATGGGCGCTGCGGGTTTATTTGAAGTGTACTAAGATTGAATTGTTATAAAAAGATTGTAGAGACAAGATCCATCGTGTCTCTACAATCTTATCGGTTAATACATCTAAAACGACTATCTACTACTATGAAAGCCATTATATGCGAGTCCTATGGACCCCCTTCCAATCTGAAATACAAGGAAATTCCAGATCCCATTCCCCAGGCGGATGAGGTCCTCATTCAGGTAAAAGCCTGTAGCCTCAATTTCCCGGACACCCTCATCATTCAGGGACTCTACCAATACAAGCCTGAGCTTCCCTTCTCCCCCGGAAGTGATATAGCGGGCGTGGTAGAAGCAGTTGGAGAAAAAGTAAAAGGATTTAAACCGGGTGATGAGGTAGTGGCTACTGTTTCCCACGGAGGCTTTGCTGAGAAAATAGCTGCTAAGGCAAAAATGTGTATCCCTAAGCCTCAAGGGATGGATTTTGTACAAGCAGCCTCTTTTCTCATGGCCTATGGTACCAGTTTTTATGCGCTAAAAAATCGTGCTGATCTAAAGGAGGGAGAAAGCTTACTGGTTTTGGGTGCATCAGGAGGAGTAGGCCTAACAGCCGTAGAGCTAGGGAAGCTGATGGGCGCAAAAGTCATTGCAGCTGCTTCTACCCCTGAAAAACTGGAACTCTGTAAGCAATACGGGGCAGATGAAACCATTCTCTATAATGATGAAGACCTGAAAAATCGTACCAAAGAACTCACAGAAGGAAAGGGCGTAGATGTCATCTATGATCCTGTAGGTGCTGCCTATGCAGAACCTGCCTTGAGAGCCATTGCATGGGAAGGCCGTTATCTGGTCATAGGCTTTGCTGCTGGACAAATTCCCAAGATCCCGCTTAACCTGGCCTTACTGAAAAGCTGTCAGATTGTGGGTGTATTCTGGGGGGCTTTTGCCCAGAAGTTTCCAGCTAAAAATATGCAGTACATGATGCAGTTACTTACCTGGTTCAATGAAGGGAAATTGAAACCACATATTCATGGGACCTATTCTCTGGAAGATGCACCTAAAGCTCTGGAAGAAATGCAGGCCAGAAAGGTGATGGGTAAAGTGGTAGTTACTATTTAAGGGAAAGCATGAGCAAATTATATTTTTTTCGTCATGCCCAGGCTTCCTTTGGGAAAGAAAATTATGATTCTCTCTCTGCTAAGGGAGAATCTCAGTCCCTCCAATTGGGGAAGTACTTGGTAGAAAAGAAGATCCTTTTTGATAGAGTCTTTGTGGGTCCCCTAAAGAGACAGGTCCATACCTTTGAGCTGGTCAAGAGTATGTATGACCAACATGGGCTTCCCATGCCGGAACCCGTATTTCTAGACGGCCTCACAGAACACCAGGGACCAGAAGCACTCCAGATTATGCTTCCCGCTTTGCAGGAAACCTCTCCTTTTAAAGAGAGAATAGCAGACATAAGGGCTAATCCTAAGAGGTCCAGGGCCAATAGGCTTTTGATGTTCCAACATTTCATGGATGCATGGGTGGAAGGAAAATTTGAGGTGGAGGGCGTAGTGGCCTGGAAGGATTTTCGGGAGAATACCCGTAGGGGACTGGAGACCATTCTCCAAACAACAGATTCCGGGGAAACCAATGCCGCTTTCACTTCTGGTGGGACCATCAGCGCCATAGCTGCGGAGGCGCTCAGCATAGGAGACCAGAAAAGGGTAGCTGCCCTTAACTTCTCTATTCGTAATACCTCCTACACTTCCTTTCTCTATTCTCAAGGTAAATTCAATTTGTTGGGCTTGAATGAAATTCCTCATTTAACAGAGGAGTTCATCACATTTGTTTGAGTTAATGACTTCGTTCAGGCTCAAAGAAAAGGGTTTTGATTAAGTTGATTTGCACTGATTGCAATCCTTTAATTCATAAACATTTTGGTGTTTTGTTCAAGCTTATGTTGCCTAATAATTATGAAATGTTTATGAAAAAAATGTATCTTGGTTTTACTGTATAATAAGCGACTCGCCTAAAGGCTACTACCAGATGAAAAACTACTTTCCTGCAAGGGGAATGAATAGGGGTCTACGCTCTTGTTTCATTTCTGCCTTCCTAATTATGCTGTTTACCTTAACAGCCTATGATCTTTCCGCTCAAAATAATGTAAATGGAACCGTTTTAGATGAAAACACTCAACAACCATTAGTTGGGGCAAGGTTATTCATCAAAGGCCAAAGAGTGGGAGGTCTATCTGATGCAGAAGGTAAGTTTAGCATAGACTCCCCCATTGCCCCACCTTTTGAGCTTGTCATTACCTATTTTGGCTTTGACACATTAAACTATAATGTAGAATCTCTGCAAAAGCCACTAAAACTACGCTTGTCAGAGTCTCAATACACCACGGATGTGGTAGAGATTACCGGACAGGGTATAGATGAAAAGAAAAAGGCTTCGGCCTTAACCATAGAATCTCTTGGGCCTATTGCCATCAAACAAACTGCCTCTGAAAACTTCTATGATGGATTAGGTGCCTTGAAGGGAGTGGATTTGACTAGTGCGAGTTTAGGTATCAAGGTAGTGAATACGAGGGGCTTTAACAGTACGGCTCCTGTTAGAATTCTTCAGACCATAGATGGGGTAGATAACGCCTCTCCCAGTGTCAACTTCGCCTTGGGAAACTTCTTGGGGTCTGCCGAACTAGACCTGAGAAATGTGGACCTCATTGTGGGCGCCAGTTCTGCCTTCTATGGCCCGAATGCCTTTAATGGTGTAATTAAAATGGAATCTAAAGACCCTTACCTTTCAAAGGGTCTTTCTGCTTTCTTCAAAACTGGAGAACAAAATATAATTGAAGGAGGTGTTCGATGGGCAGATGCTATAAAGAACAAAAACGGAGATGAGTTTTTAGCCTACAAGTTCAACTTCACTTATCTAACAGCAGATGACTGGGTAGCAGATAATAGATCACCCATTGATTCCTCCCGTGTACCTGAGACACACTATGCAGGCTTTGATGCAGTAAATATTTATGGTGATGAATACGCTTCTACATTTGACTTGTCTAAGGTAGCACCCTGGTCTACCAGAGGAATGACCATTTTTTATCGGAATGGGTATAGAGAAAGCGAGCTGCTCAATTACGAGACTGAAAACTACAAAGCCAATATGTCTTTGAACTGGCGACTACAGCCTAAGAAAGGAGCCCAGTCCCCTGAGTTAATCTGGGCCAATAACTTTAGCCAGGGTAGTACGATTTTTCAAGGTTCTGCTCGTTTCCGCCTATTAGATGTTCAGTACATTACTTCCAGATTGGAACTACGTCAGCGTGTTAAATT
>JBCDBC010000479.1:0-4871 GCA_039184535.1 Bacteroidota bacterium
GACAGCTATAGGTGAGGCCATTAAACTGGGAGAGAAAGCATTCGAAAATGGAGATCCTCAGTTTAAGGCCATGGTAGTTCTTTCTGACGGAGAAAACCATGAGCCGGAAGCCCAGGAAGCGGCGGAAGCAGCCGGAGAAAAAGGAATTATCATTCATACAGTTGGCGTAGGTACCCCTAAAGGCGCTCCCATCCCTGTACTCAAAGGCGGAAGGGAAGACTATAAGCGTGATAAGGGGGGAAGCATTGTATTCTCCAAGCTGAATGAAAATATGCTGCAGCGAGTAGCGGTAGCGGGTAATGGGAAGTACTTCCGACTGTCCAATGGGAGTCGGGAAGTGAAAGCTATCGTGAGTGAGCTGGCCGCCATGGAAAGAAAAGAGTATGAAGAACGCGTATTCACAGACTATGAGGATCAGTTCCAGTGGTTCCTGGCTCTGGCCATTTTCCTCCTGGTGATAGAATACTTTATCTCAGAAAGAAAGAATAGATGGTTTAATAACTGGAAGATGTTTGAAACCAGAAAAGCATAGATGATGATGTTTAGAAAAATATATACTGGCTGTAGAGACGCGATGCATCGCGTCTCTACCTTGGGTTTAATGAAGGCGTGCAGCCTCCTAATCATATTCATTCTCCTAACTACCCTTAGCGCCTATGCGCAGCTATTCGGGACAGGAGAAAGGCAATACCTGAGGGACGGGAATAAAGCTTATATGAAGGGAAGCTATGGCATGGCTGACTCTGCCTACCATGAAGCCTTGAATAGAAACAACGGTAGCCATGTGGGCCATTTCAACAGAGGGGATGCCTTATACAAGCAGGAAAAGTTTGATGAGGCTGTTGGAGAATTTCAATTAGCTGCGAACATGGCGGAGGATCCTAAGGCGAAAGCCAAGGCCTACCACAACCTAGGAAATGCACTCCTCAGTAATGCACAGGAACAGGGAAATCTGGAGAAAAGCATAGAGGCCTTTAAACAGTCTCTTCGTCTGAATCCTGATGATGAGGCCACTCGGTATAACCTGGCCTATGCCATGAACATGCAAAAGAATGGTCAGGGTGGGGGAGGAAATAACCAGGACCAACAGAACCAGGATCAGCAGAATAAAGACCAACAGGATAAGAAAAATCAAGACCAGCAGAACAAGGACCAGCAACAGCAGGATCAACAAGACCAGCAGAACCAGGATCAACAATCAGATCCCGAAAAGCAGAAGGACCAACAGCAGCAAGCGCAGCAGCAGCAAATGTCTCCAGAAGAGATCTCCAGAATGTTGGAAGCTTTGATGTATCAGGAAGAGAAACTGCAAAAAGACTTGCAGAAGAAGAAAGTTAAGAAAGGTCAAAAAGTTAAACCTGAGAAAGACTGGTAAGAAAGAAGTTTATGCAAAGAAGATCCCTACATACAAGCCTTTGCCTGCTCCTAATGGCTCCCCTCTTCATGCTGAATACAGCTTCAGCCCAGAAGTTTGTGGCCTTCGTAGACAGGAATAAAGTGCCGGTCAATCAGCCTTTTCAGGTATCCTTCCAGTTGGAGAATGCCCAGAGTAGGCAAATAGAATTTCCTGACTTTGAGCCCCTGCAAGTAGTAGCTGGACCTAACTCCTCTTCAAGTATGCAGATTGTGAATGGCCAGGTGAGTCAGACCATGAGCTACTCCTTCTACTTAAGAGGGGCCAAGGAAGGAAAATTCACTATAGGTAAAGCTACCATTAAGGTGGGTGATAAGACGCTAGCCACTGAGCCTATCTCGGTAGAAATAGTAGCAGGGGCTGCCACTCCCCAGGGAGGCAATAATCAAACCCAAAACGTAGCTACCAATCAGCAAAACACAGGCTCAGATGGAATCAGTCCAGACCTGATGAGACAGATACGTGAAAATGTATTCGTGCGCGCTATCCCTTCCAAGTCCAATGTGATGCAAGGGGAACAGTTTAGCGTAACTTTTAAGCTGTATATGGGGGCTACCATCTCAGGCCTGAATTTGGTAGAATCGCCTTCCTTTAAGAGTTTTTGGGTAGAAGAAATCAATACGGAGAATGCCCAACCAAAGGCAGAAATCTATAATGGCAAACGCTTCAATGTAGCTACCATTAAGAAGGTCATTCTATTCCCCCAACGTTCGGGTAAGCTGACCATAGATAAGATGAAACTGGAGGCCAATATCAAGGTAAGAGGAGCTCGAAGAAGATCCCAATCCATATTTGATAGTTTCTTTGAGAGCTATCAGGATGTACCCTTTGAGTTCTCCAGTTCGCCAGTAAGCGTGAATGTGAAGGCACTACCAACCTCAGGAAGACCCGCCGACTTTAGTGGGGCTGTAGGTTCTTACACTTTGGATGTTACCCTCGATAAGAATGCAACGGAAACAGGGGAACCTGTAACCATGAAGGTAAACCTGAAAGGAAAAGGAAATATCAAGACGCTTGAGACGCCCAAGCTGGACTTCCCACCTGACTTTGAGGTGTATGATCCACAGGTAGCAGATAAATTCTCCAAGAGTGGAGGAGTGATTAGTGGGTCCAAGACTTTTGATTTTCTTATCATTCCACGAAATCCTGGGAAATATAAGTTACCTCAGGTAAGCTGGTCTTATTATGATCTGGCTAAGGGGAGATATATCAGTTTGAAATCGGATAGCTATAATCTGCAAGTAAGCGGAGAAGCTCAGGAAGCCAGCAATGCCCCTCTGGTAACCCAGAAAGAAGACATAGAATTGATCGGGCAAGACATACGCTACATCATGACAGAAGGAGCTAGCCTTCAGCCTAAGGGAGAGTCCTTTATAGATGGAGGTTTGTTCTGGTTGTTATACCTACTTCCATTCGTAGGATTTGCGGGCCTTTGGTGGTTCAAGCAACGCTCTGATACGCTAGAAGCAGATGTGGCAGGTACCCGTTCTCGCAAGGCGAATAAAGTTGCGGAGAAGCGTCTCAGTAAAGCACGTAAGTTCCAGCAGGAAAATGAGGAAGGAGCCTTCTACAAAGAAATCTCTCAAGTGGTATGGGGCTATTTGGCAGATAAGTTGGCCTTAGGGCAGTCTTCTCTTTCTCGCCAGAATATAAAGGACCTATTGACCCGTAGAGGCATCTCTCAAGCTACTATAGACCGAATTACGAGCTTACTGGACACAAGTGAAATGGCGCTATTTGCGCCGGCTTCTGCTAAAGGAGGAATGAGCCAGCTAATGGATGAAACCACCCAGCTAATTACAGACCTAGAGAGTGAGTGGAAGCAGGTAGTGGCGTAAATAACATCACACGAAGGCGCAAAGCCGCAAAGTAATCTCTTGGCGTCTTAGCGGCCTTGCGCGAAAAATAAGAGTAAAATGAAAAATATAGCATATATACTGAGCCTTTTTCTCTTGCTCTTCTCAGGGCAGATACTGGCAGATCCCTTACAGGATTTCTACATCGGAAATCAGGCTTATGAGATCGAACAGTACGAGGAGGCAATTAAGGCATATGAGCGTATTCTGGGCGCAGGTGAGGAGTCGGCTGAGGTTTACTTTAATCTTGGTAATTCTTACTACAGAACCTCTCAGTTAGCGCCGGCCATCCTGAACTATGAGCGGGCCTTAAGCCTGGAACCTGATAATGAGGATATCATGACCAATCTCCGTCTGGCCAACCTTAGAGTGGTTGACAACCTAGAAGCTAAGCCAGAGTTCCTCGTTCAGAAAATGTGGAAAGATTGGGTAGGATCTAACCATTCCGGAGGCTGGGGCATATGGGCTGTGGTCTTGTTATGGTTAGCTCTAGCTGCTGGGGCGGCCTTCCTGTTTGTGGGGAACGGCGTAGTGAAGAGAATAGGCTTCTTTTCGGCTATTGGATTAGCTGTGGTATCTCTTTTATTCCTAACTGTGGGGCTCCAAAAGCGCTCCATTGAGAAAAGCAGTAAACAGGGCATCATCTTCACGCAAAATGCCTATGTGAAGGCCAGTCCTGATCAGACGGCTCAAGATCTGCTGATCTTACATGAAGGTGTCAAAGTGCGTATCCTACGCACTACAGGCAACTGGACAGAAATCAAAATCTCCGATGCCAATGTAGGAGATATTGCAGGTTGGCTCAACCAAAACGCTATTCAGGAAATATAAATATGTGGGGCAGGCATAAAATTCACTTTTTCTATTTGACACAAAGGAAAAAGAGTCTATATTTGCTCCACCTTAAGAAAAAGGGTAACGTTTTTTTGAAAGATTGGTCCGGTAGTTCAGTTGGTTAGAATACATGCCTGTCACGCATGGGGTCGCGGGTTCGAGTCCCGTCCGGACCGCTGAAATAAATTGTAATCGCTTGTAAGTCAATACTTTACAAGCGATTTTTTATTTTGTTGGACAAATATGGGACAAAAAATGGCCTTCACTCGGCTATTTTTTGTAGAGCTTACTTCTTGATTCTTCCTAAAATGTATATGTATTCATCTTTCCCAACGCATCTTAGTGTGGGGAAGTAAGCCTACCCTCATGCCAGCATGAAACCTTTGAGCGCCCCCTGAGGGGCACAGCTAAGAGTTCTGAAGAACTACGTACATTTTAGTATCTACTGAGAATTCTTTGAGAGCTCCATTCAGTAGCATATCTTGAGCATAGGCAGAAGTATCAATAAAGTCTCTGAGACATTCAGGAACCTGTTCCAATAACCCATTTTCTTCCAGATAGCTATCTGCATATTCTTTTGCAGAACCCAAGAAAAGCTGAATGTCTTCCAGATCATACTGGCTGATTTCTTCTATTCCCATCCCTTTGTTCATGGCCAGATGTAAGCAGCGAGAGACTTCTCCTTCTCTCATGGATTCAAAGTGTTCAAACCATAGATGCAATGTACTTTGACTAACTGCTAATGCACGGAATAGGTCAGGATAGTC
>JBCDBC010000480.1:0-4864 GCA_039184535.1 Bacteroidota bacterium
TCAACTATTCCAGTTTGGGTGTTAATTTGCGGAAAACAGGAGCATATCCTAATAAAGCACCAAATTTTCTACGAATTTGTAGCCTCAACATCTTCTTCTCCATCTTTTTCATATCTACTAAGGCTAAACTGCAGCTTTTTCTTAATCCGCCTTCTCAGAAAAGCCGGTTTTAGTACTTCTAGCCCTTCTCCAAATCCCAGAATCAGTCTTTCCAGCTCAAAGTTATGCTGAACGTTAATCCTCACTATGGCACCCTCCGCGGTATTCTCTAATACTTCCTGGCTAGTATGCAGTGGCTTGGTCAATACATAAGGAGCATTTCTGGCATCCACTTTTAGGGTAACTCTCCTTACCCTGGGCTGCTCATTTACGGTAACCCCTACCACGTGCTGATAATACTCATCTCCATCTATGGCTTTATCTACATAAGTATGCCCTTCCAGTACCTCAATTGTGAGTATTCTGTCCAGTGCCAGGGTAAGTAGTTTCTGGTTTTTGTGGTGAAGCCCAAGCAGAAACCATCTGTTGTTGAATTCTTTTAGGAGCTGAGGGTGAATGATGAGGTCAGAAGCTTCTCTGGCTTTGAAGGATTGATAGATGATCTTCAGCACTTTTTGCTTGAGAATAGCCTGATAGAGAGTATCCAGATGCTCTAATCCTTTTAGTTGCTCATTCTTATCCAGGTGAATGATTCCCTTATGATCACTCTTTTCGCTGAGTACCCTGTCTTCCAGTCGTTGAATAACGCCCCCTAATTCTTTGAAGAGAGAGAAATCCTTGAATTCTCTCAGGATCTGAACCGTTTCATTCAGCGTTTGCAGGTCATAATCTGTCAGAGGGATTTGGGTAATGCTGTATTCCGGGTCAGCGTAGCGATAAAACTTTCTCTCGTAGACTTCTATGGGTGCCTCATAGCCCAGCTTTTCAGAGCGCATCATCTGAATATCAAGCTGCACAGTACGCACACTTACCCCCTGTTCAATTCCTTCATACTCATACAGTGCATCTGAGCAAGCATCTACCAAATCCTGTAAGGTCCATCGACGATACCTGTTCCTAAGACATTTATTTATGGTTTTATACCTGATCAGGGCATTTCTATTGGCGGGCATAAACTTTTTTCAAAAAAATCTGAAAAAATATTTTACTACGCAAATAGACTGCGCACTAAGCCTCTTCCTTTGTTTCATCACTTAATAACAAGGGTTATGAAATTCAACTGGAGAAAAAACAACAAGCCTGTTCTAACTAATTACGAAGGAGAGAAAGCCTTCTCTATTAGCAAGGAGATGGAACTCTACACAGCTGTAGTTACCTCCACCCTTGAGAACAAATTTAATGAAAGTGGAGGTGATAGACTGGAAAGGATTCAAGGATTGATTTATGATGTAAGTCCCGAGTTTGTAGCTAAGCTGGCAGTGTATGCGAGGGAGCAAATGAACCTAAGGTCTATCCCACTAGTACTGGCAGTAGAACTGACCAAAATCCATAATGGAGATGACCTGGTAAGGAAGATGGTCAAGCGAGTGATAGGAAGGGCAGATGAGATCACTGAGATTCTGGCCTACTATCAGATGAGTAACGGAAGAGATGGAACCAAAAAGCTGAATAAGCTTTCCAGACAGTTCCAGAAAGGGATAGCGGACGCCTTCAACAAGTTTGACGGATATCAGTTCGCGAAGTACAACAGAAAGGCAGAAGTGTCTTTAAAGGATGCGCTTTTCCTGGTACACCCAAAAGCCAAGAATGAAACGCAGCAAGTGCTGTTTAATCAGATAGCCCAGGATGAACTGGTAGCACCTTACACCTGGGAAGTAGAACTGTCCAACATAGGCCAGGGAACTTACGCGAGTGAAGCAGCTAAACAATCTGCAAAGAAGGAGAAATGGCAGGAACTGATCATGAGTGGAAGGCTGGGCTATATGGCATTGATGAGGAACCTGAGAAACATCTTACAAGCTAAGGTAGCAGTAGAGGTCATGGATAGGGTAGTAGAAATACTTGGAGATGAGCAGAAGGTCAGAAGATCCAGACAACTACCATTCAGATTTCTGGCAGCATATCAGGAAATAGCAAGCATTCAATCTTCTGATACCGGGAAGTTACTGGAAGCACTGGAAAGGGCCATAGGATTTAGTGCGGCAAACATTCAAGGCTTTGGGGCAAGTGAACATGTGGTAATCGCCTGTGATGTCTCTGGGTCTATGTGGAGCCCAATTTCCAGAAGGAGTTGCATTCAGAACTACGATATAGGCTTGTTGCTGGGGATGATCTTGCAGAACAGAGTGGAGAAAGTAACTACCGGTTTGTTCGGAGATAGGTGGAAAGCTTACTCCCTGCCTAAGCAGAACATCCTGGCAAATGTAGAGAGGCTGAAAAAGCTGGAAGGTGAAGTAGGCTATAGTACAAATGGCTATAAGGTGATTCAATACCTGTTAAAGAAGAGGTTGAAAGTAGATAAGGTCATGATGTTCACTGATTGCCAAATGTGGAATAGCAGGGGAGACGGTACACATATTCAGGATGTGTGGAAGCATTATAAGCAGAGAATAGCTCCTGAGGCCAAGCTATACCTTTTTGATCTGGCAGGCTATGGAAATACACCTCTGGACTTAAAAGAAGGGGATGTGCACCTAATAGCAGGTTGGAGTGATAAGGTCTTCGAAGTCATGGAGGGCCTAAGAAAAGGAGAGAAAGCTTTGAACATGATCAACAAAATTGATCTTTGACATGAATAAAAAGAGTCTGGGCGTCGTAGAGATGGCTTACTTCGACTTAGGATCGCGTGGTCGCAGGTTCGAATCCTGCTCTGCTTCGGCAGGTAGCTCAGTGGTTAGAGCACGTCGCTGTCTCGCTTTTTACCCCAGCTCTTTTTTTTAAACAAAATCCTCATTTAGCCCAGCTAAACTCCGGTTTTGATGCCTTGAAGGTCAGAAAAATTTACAGTAATAAATTCCTTACCCTCAACTCAAACAGTTTCTATGTACTCATTAGATATAAGAATTAGAGAATAGGCGTCGTAGAGATGGCTTACTTCGACTTAGGATCGCGTGGTCGCAGGTTCGAGTCCTGCCCTACTTCGGTAGGTAGCTCAGTGGTAGAGCGCGTAGCTATCTCGACTTATTACCCTCATTCTCAATTTATGGAACAAAGAGTTCTGGTGTCGTAGACATGGCTTACTTCGTCTATCCCACGATTGGCTGCCAGGTCAAAGACCAGCAGTATAGTGCCATCTCGCCTATTACCCTGACTCTTTTACCTACTTCCATGAGTGCCGTAAGTATGACTTACTTCGATCATAGGGGCTGCGTAATGTAGGTTCGAATCCTACCCTGTATGTACAGATAGTATAACTGGCTATTACACGTAGTGTATCGTGTCATACTGCCCATAGCCTCATGGAATTCTTACAACATGTATGATGTGCCGTAGAGTAGCGTTACTTCGATTGGTTGGGGGCTTAGGCCCTGCAGGTTCGAGCCCTGCAAAGCCGCTGTTCGCTTTTTGCCATGATGCATGCATGTTTTATCCTCAAAGTAAGAGCGGCTACCTGTTTAGGCAGCCGCTCGTTTTTTATTTCTATCATGAGTTACTCCGCATCTGGTAGTCGTCCGATCATCAGTCCTTTTTCTAATTCGTAGAGAGTCCCATTTACGATGGCATACTTAACAGACTCTCCCTCATAGAGGACGAAATTAGGCGTGAAGCCAAGATCCATCCCACTTACTTTAGGGCTATCCGGCAGGCTCAAGGATAGTGGAAAGTGGGGCCTGACAGGTTCGGTAGGAAATTCTTCTACCACAGCACTCGTATAGCCTGAGGTAAGGAGTTCCTGAATTTTCTCGGGCGAAATGGGTTTACTCTTTTAAGGCTTCATATATTAAAAAATTTGAAGTCTTCATTTAATCATTTTCTACAATATTCGATTTTTTCGAATGAAGCTTTTCCAAACGCTAAAACCGTGATCTACCACAACTTTATTAATGCTTTTATATAAAATTTAGTAATTTTCAATTAACTATATTGTATGTATGCCCAAAAGTATAATAGATTACTTCCAGTTAACCCAACAGATTCGAAAGTTAGTTGCTGAGGATGAGTTAAATGAGGCACTAAAAATTCTATCAAGGAGATTCTCGGAATTAGAGGACAGGGTTAACTTAACAAACCAAATTGAAAGGCTTGCCAAAGCTAGAGAGAATGTTTTCTTAGGGAAAATTCCAGAAGCTTCTCTAAATGCTGAAAAGAATGCCATAGCTGAAAATATATTAGCTTTAGTGAAGAAGTTAGAATCTACCGAAAATCCAGAATCACGAGTTTTTATAAGCTATAACAGAATAAATCCCTCAAAATCACTGGCAACAGAATTGTCCAATGAACTTCAGTCAGAAGGTATTCAAGTATTTATGGATGGTATGGATATGCCAGTAGGGTCTGATTGGGCAGTTAGAATGCTGAATGAACTTAAGGCTAGCGATTATTTTGTTTTGTTTCTTTCAAAAGAAACAAATTATAGTGAAATGATACTCAAACAAGTAGAGGTAGCCAGAAAGCTAAAAGATCAAAATGGAAAGCCAATAATTTTACCCGTTAGAGTTAGGTATCCTGCTGACAAAGCCCTGTCTCCCCAACTACAGAGTTGGCTATCACAGGCCCAACATCTCACTTGGGAAAATAATGAAGATACAAAAAAAGTTTTCTTAAAATTGATAGATGTGATTATTCACAGGAAGGCCGCTGAACTTACCACTGATAATTCTAAATCTGCCCATAAATTATCTCTTTTCTTAAAAGATGATGAAAGACCTCCGTTACCAAAAGCATTTTTAGAGGTACCTCGTGGATCTGTAAGATTGGACTCTCA
>JBCDBC010000481.1:0-4862 GCA_039184535.1 Bacteroidota bacterium
GAGTTATTGGCTGGTGCTATTTTCTTTCTTGCCCCTCAGTTGGTACCAGGTTTAGCAGAAGGGACAGAAGGCTACCTACCCATGGGACGTATGTACGGAGCCATTGCCTTGGGCTTAGGCATATTTGCCTTACAGGTTTGGAGAAATGCTGATCAGCCACTCTTGTTGAAGATTTTTCTTTCTTCTTATCTGGTATTTCACCTATGTGTATGTATCGCATTTGCAGGGGCTTTCATGGCAGGAGTATTTCCTGATCCTGCAGCAGTTATTCTTCATCTCACAATGGCTGTCATTACCGCTTACTTCTTTTTTAAGCATAATCTTGTGGAGTCGCCCTTGAATCAAAAGGTGTTGATCGGTGCTGGGATAGTCGTTGGGGCATTGGTAATTCTCTTTACTCAGTTGCCTCAGTTATTAGCATAAGTAACCCTATGGCTTAGCTACTGGCTTGTGGGGTTTCTTAATTTTGAGAATATTTACATCTTAAATTTTTTTCTAAAGGGTAGCAGATAAACCCTTCCCCCTCTGCCCCGTTACCCTTGAAAGTGCAACAACCCTGCAATCCTAATGATGATAGGATGGCAGTGCATCCACCTTAAAAGGGGATGTTGGCTTGGGTGAAGGGGTTTTTAAAGCTGAAATTTTATCTTTTACAGAAGGTTTGTGATTGGATGATTAAGTAAAGGGAACTCACTAACTCCCCATCACCAGACCTTCATTGATCATATAATTCGAATAGAACTACTACTAATAAAACACTGTGATTAAGGATTCAGAAATAGAAAGCTGGAAAGCCAACGGTACCTATGTGAGCACTACCAAGGCTGGTGGGCTTAAGGTTTTTACCAGAGAAGTGGGAAACGCTTCAGCCTCTCCAGATAAGACACTCCTCCTCTTACACGGCTTTCCTGAAAGCTCCTTCTCCTACCATCTTGTATTAGCTGGGTTAGCAGAGCATTTTGAGAGAACCATTCTATTAGACTTTCCAGGCTTCGGCTTTAGTGATAAGCCCCAAAAGGGATATGCCTACACCTTACTCAATCAGGCAGATGTAGCACTGGAAGTCTGGAAGCATTATGGCGTTACAGGCGGACACTTACTGGCCCATGACATGGGTGATAGTGTGGCTACTGAACTTGTAGCACGAGAGGTGGAGAATAGCCTACCCGATTGGTTTTCAGATGGATTCCAGACCTACACCCTGACCAATGGAAGTATGGTACTAGGGTTAGCTGATCTAAGAATTACCCAAAAGCTGCTGCTTACGCCTTTGGGACCTCTCCTCTCCAAGCTCATCAGCGAGAAGCTGTTCTTCCATCAACTCAAAAGTGCAAATGGAGATGCGCCCTTGGATGATGTAGAAGTTGGGAGGCTGTGGGAGATGAACATTCAGAATGAGGGTAGAAAGGTAAGCCACCTCACCATCAAATACCTGCTGGATAGAAAACGCTATGAGACGCCACGCTGGCTGCCTGCATTAAGCAAAACAAACATCCCTATTCACTTATGCTGGGGAAATAAGGACAATGTAGCCAGAGTGGAAATGGTGCACTACCTCAAAAAGGAGGTTTGCCCCCAGGCTCAGCTAAGCATCATGGAAGATACAGGGCATTTTGGCCAACTAGGTTCTCCAGAAACCTGGCTTCAATCTGTCCTTGCCTTCTATAAGAAGGAAGCCCGACAAGGTCGTTGAGGCTCTCGAAACGACTAAGCTAAAAGAAGCAATTCTTCCGCTAAGTCATACAGAAATAATTCTAAACTGAGAGATCAAACGGAAAAATCTTATTTTGAAAAAGCCTCTTAAGTTCTAGAGATTAAATTAACTATTGCATTCAAGCAGAATTCCGATAGAAATAACATATGAAATCTACTACTCAGCAATTCCTGGATGACACTGGTGCTCAGGTCCCCATTGTATGCGGGCCTATGTATCCAGGTTCTAATCCCGAACTAATAGCAGCAGCCTCAGATGCTGGTGGGTTTGGCGTAGTCCAGCCTGTCGCCTTAACCTCTCTCTATGGCCATGATTTCAGGGAAGGGCTCCAACTCATAAAGAAACTGACGGACAAACCCTTTGGGGTCAACTTCACCATATTTGGGGGAGCCAATAAAAAGTACCACGAGCAAATGAAGGAGTGGATGCAGATCTCCATAGAGGAAGGCGTAAAATTCTTCCTGACTTCTCTGGGAAAGCCTCATTCTGTGGTCAAAATAGCCAAGAAGCATGGCATTAAAGTATACCATGATGTGCCGAATAAGAAAGTAGCCCTCGCCATGCGTGATGCAGGAGTAGATGGGCTGAACTGCATCAACTGGAGGGGCGGCGGACAAACAGGCATTCAGTCAGCCGAGAAGTTCATGGAAGATCTGCATGATATAGAGATTCCGCTCATCTGTGCAGGAGGAATAGGGAATGCGGAGGATTTCCAAAAGGCATTGGATATGGGATATGCTGGCGTACAGATGGGAACCAGATTCTTAGCTACCCATGAATGCAAGATTACGGATGCTTATAAACAGGCCATTGTAGACTCCAATGAGGAAGACATAGTATGGACCAATAAGATAGCCGGCAACAATTCTTCCATGATTAAGACGGATGATATCATGAGAGGTGGACTGAGAACAGGGCCGGTGATTAACTATATGCTTAGGAGACCTAAGCTGAAAAAGTATGCCCGTATGTACCTGATGAGCCGTGGACTTAAAAACTATAGCAAAACCACCTTTGATGATAATGTGCAATACTGGCAGGCGGGAAAGGGAGTGGGAAATATCACCTCCGTAAAGTCTGTAGCTGAAGTAGTACAAGAGTTTGCCACGGTCAGCGTATAAGCCTGATTTTTCTCAAGACTATGACTATCTCCATCACCAATAAAAAACCAGCATGAAAGACCTATTCTTTACTGAAGAACACGAATTATTCAGGGAGTCATTAAGGGACTTCTTTAAAGTAGAAGTAAACCCCTATCTGGATGAGTGGGAAGCTCAGGGGAAGATAGACAGATCTATCTACCGTAAAATGGGCGAAATGGGATTTCTAGGGGTAGAAGTAGATGAACCCTATGGAGGTGCAGGCCTGGATTTCCTTTACACCACAGTGTTATGTGAAGAAATGGGCCGCACGGGTTCCTATGGATTTAGTACTGCCATCAGCGCCCATGTGTATTTAGCTATGAATTACCTCATTCACGCTGGTTCCTCTTTTATAAAAGAAAAGTATTTGGTGCCTAGTGTGAAAGGAGAATTGGTAGGTTCGCTATCCATGACTGAGCCGGGTGCAGGATCAGACGTAAAGGGCATACGAACTACCGCCAAGTTAGCGGGCGACCATTATATCGTAAATGGCTCTAAGACCTTTATCTCTAATGGCTATTACGGAGATTACACAGTAGCTGCAGTTGTTACAGAGAATGGTCTATCTATGCTGGTAATGGATTTAGATGCTGAAGGCGTATCTAAAACCAAGCTGGATAAGGTGGGGATTAGGTCTTCCGATACGGCTGAGCTTGCTTTTGATAATGTACGTGTACCTAAGGAAAATCTGCTGGGCGATGAGGGGAAAGGCTTTTACTACATGATGGAAAGCCTTCAAGTAGAAAGACTAACAGGCGCTCAGTTTAGCATGGGAGTAATGGATTATATGATGGAGATCACCCTCAGATATATTTCTGAAAGAAAGGCTTTCGGCAAATCTATCGATAGATATCAGGTACTGAGACATCACATAGCAGAGATGGCTACCGAAATAGAAGCCTATAAATCCCTCCTTTACCAAACCAGCTATCAACTGGCACAAGGAAAGAGCGTGGTTAAACAGTGTTCCATGTTAAAATATAAAACAGCAGATCTATTAAATGAGGTTGCCTACAAATGCCTGCAAATGTTTGGCGGCTATGGATTTATGGAAGAATACCCTATAGGTAGAATCTACAGGGATGTACGAGTGGGACCCATTTACGGGGGAACTTCAGAAATTATGAAAGAAGTAATCGCCAAGATGGTCATAGATCAGGTGGAGTATAAGCCTGTGTATAAGAAGTAGAGAGGTAATTAGTTGGAATCAACTTAAAAAAGCCGTCATGGCGGTGGGAGATAGAGCATGGATATGCGGGTCAGCCGCCATCTCCATACCAGAAGAGTCAATCTGAGATCCCGGCCGACCCTTCAAGCAATCCGCTACAAACTCGCCGGGATGACGGTAATAGGAAGTTTTCTCTTAATCTCCAACCAGAACTAAGTGAGTGATAGAAGTTCTAAAAGTTGTTAACAAATGGCAGAACCATTTATATATCTATTGCGTGTCCGTTACGCTGAGTGTGATGCTCAGGAGGTAGTATTCAACGCCAAGTATGTGGAATACATTGATGTATCTGCAACGGAATACTTTCGGGCCGTTTTCGGGGACTACAGAAACCTACTTGCGAAAGGCTTAGACACGCAGGTAGTGAATGTAAGTGTGAGTTGGAAGGCACCTGCCACCTTTGATGATGTACTGGCCTTAGAATTTGAGCTTAAGAGAATAGGAACCACCTCCATCACTTACACCATCAATTTCTCGAATTATGAAACACAGCAACCCATAGCCGTGGGGGAAATCACCTATGTAATGGTAAGCGTGAAGGAGCACCAGAAAATGGCTATTCCGGCTGATGTACGAGAACAGATTGAAAGAGGAGCATCAGGAATCATCAATCACGCCGGCGTAGAGATTACAGAAAGATCTGTGTGAATTAGGCCAGCGATTGGGGGAATTACATAAAAAATAGTAATTTTTATATATAAAGGACTCATACTAAACACTATAGACAACTCAACACCATGGAAAATATAATTCTCTTCTTTCAGGAGCTTAGCAGTGC